>JAAZJV010000265.1 GCA_012800135.1 Clostridiaceae bacterium
AACAGACAACATATTCAGCAGTTTGATATCAAGAATACTCTAGCTATGATGAGAGACCTATATGAAGAAGTCATAGGACAATGTTTTTATCAAGGTTGATTGGCTGTCACAATGGAAGAATATAAGCTAAGCATTATCATTCCGGTGTATAACGTTGAGCATTATCTAAGAGAATGCATGTCGAGTATATTAAACCAACCCCACGAGGACTGCGAGATTATACTTGTCAACGACGGTTCGACCGATAACTCCGGATCGATATGCGATGAATATAAAGAATCATTTATTAAAGTTTTACACCAGGAAAATAAAGGACCTTCTTCCGCTAGGAATGCCGGCGTACAAATTGCTCAAGGACAGTACGTTGCGTTTTTAGATTCTGACGATAGACTCGCAAGCGGTTCGATCCACTCAATAACAGAATGGATCGACGATTCAGATGCGGATATCTGTTTTATGGAGGCTGTCGTGTTCTATCCGAGCGGCAGAACGACATCTTTAGGCGATTGTATAGAACAGAACCAAATTAGAGGGAAAACAAAAGAAGCAGTTTTTGAACATCTGGCAACACGTCCGAAGTATCCAGGAAGCGCCTGTACAAAGCTATTTCGAAGAGCCTTTTTGTTGGAAAACAATTTATTCTTTCCGGATGACAGAAAAATTGGCGAGGATTTGACCTACGTCCTTGACAGCCTTCTTCTCGCAAAGCGCTATGATTCCTTAACTTTTCCCTATTATGAGTACAGACAAGAGCGAGAGGGCTCTGCTACGACAGTCGTTAACACAGAAACGTTTTGGGGGATCGGAACATTTGTCAAAGAAACCGTTGAGAAAACTTGTGAGGGGAGAACACCTAAAAATATGATCGCTACGCATGCTCTAAGTTTTGCTTCTTATGAATACTCCATAATCCTCTGGCAGTATTCAAGGCTAGATTCTGCGGATCGGCCAAAGGCAAAGCGTTTTCTCAAAGAATATCGCTGGGTCATGACGTACGGGCGATCAAGAAAACTCAAAATGGTGAAGTTCCTCTTAAGCATACTTGGAATATCCATGGCCTCTAAAGTCTTGAGATTATATATGACTCATCGATGAGAAGCGCAAATAAGCACCTCGTTCTCGAGCAGGAGGCGCGGTGTGAAACACACCCAACCTTAAACGTAAGCCCATAATCTTATTCTCGCGCAATGGGTACGGCTCGTGATGTAAAACATCCTCGACGCAACGTCGAATCTTATTCTCGCGCAATGGGTACAGCATATCCAGTCGCTACAAGAAACGCTTGCAGTGAATCTTATTCTCGCGCAATGGGCACGGTACTATACATACCGAAAACATGTCCTAAGAGAATTGTTTTACCGATTGATAAGTATCATTTGCTTCTTTTGTTTCATGTTAAGTAACAACGATGATTTTAACAAGCTATGAGTGTTCAAAACGATACACAATCTTTACGATCGCTCGGATAAGAGGTGATATACTGACACAGAAGAAATTATGCATTAGATTAGGGAGATTATTGAATGAAATTAAAAAGAACCATTATTGCGATCTTGGCTTGCGTGATGGCACTGCTCTTGTTTGTGACAAGCTGCGGGAAAGGCGAGACTACTGAATCTAAGAAGCCGTCCGACACGAAACCGTCGATCAAGATCGAAAAGACAACGAAGCCTGATCCTCCGCAAACAAGTGAGCCTGAGGCAGAACCGACGACCGAGCCGACAGATGAGCCGGCGACGGAAAAAACAGACCCCAAACCGTCCTCCGGAGGAGATGACAACGCCGACGCCGTCGAAGCGACAACGGTGGAAGAAGCTGCCGATCTTGGCGTCTGGGTCGCAACGAAGAAGAACGGCAAAGACATGGTGCTAGGCGACATACGCTATCGCGTGACCAGTCTTACCGACGATCAGGACGCGATCATGGATGTGA
>JAAZJV010000266.1 GCA_012800135.1 Clostridiaceae bacterium
ACTTATTAAATAATTACTTAAAATATGGAATGGACTGAATGGAAAAAAAGAGGGCGGGCACGTGAGGGAAGACCCTCGCGCGCCGATATGTTTTTCAGTTCGCTCAATTATAATATGCTCGTACCTGTTTTGGCGTTGGTCATCATCGGACTGGTGGTACTTAATAAGGTGCTTTCCACCGGCTACGGAGCCGGCATGGATTATCCCATGAATTTTTACAAACAGATCGCTGCGGTGCTGATCGGATTGATGGCATCATTTGTGATCTGTCTATTCGATCCTCCGGCAATGCGACTTGTTGGCGGTACTATTTATACGGTAAGTCTCTTTTTGCTTATATTGGTCAAGGTCGACGGGTATCGTGCGCTAACGATCGCGGACAGTTGGCTTCGCGTTCCGCTTTTCGGGTCATTTCAACCTTCGGAACTTTCAAAAATCGGGGTAGCGATGGCGGCCGGTCCCGCGTTTGCTGCCATGAATTCAGGTAATCTATCAAAGCCGCAAGGGTTTGCGCGTTTGGCGCTTATTTACGGTGTACCGTTCTTGCTGATCATGACGGAACCGGATTTTGGCACAAGTTCTGTTTTGATCTTTATGTTTCTTTGCACTTTGTTCGTTTGGGGTGTTCGCTGGCGGACTATTATTCTGTCGAGTCTAGGCATCGTTTTTGTACTCATTCCGGTGACGTGGCAATATGTTTTGAGCCAAACACAAAAAGATCGCATATTGACATTCTTTTTTAGAGGCCATGACAAAACAGCGTCGTACCATATCAATCAGTCTCTTGCCGCTGTTTCTTCCGGAGGTCTATTCGGCAATCGCGCAGGCGAAAACGTCAGCGTACCTGTGAAGGAGTCGGATTTTATTTTTACGGCTATTTCGGAGCAGTTAGGGCTAGTCGGCACGACGCTAGTGATTTTGCTGGCGCTGTATCTTGTGATTCACACGCTCCGTTTGGCGGGCAAAATTGCCGATGTGTCGCCGAGCGAAGCGTATGTCATGGTGGCGCTTATCGCAAGTCTCACTTTCCATTTTATCGAGAATATCGGCATGACAATTGGCATTATGCCAATCACGGGCATACCTCTCCCTTTTATGAGTTACGGCGGATCGTCTATGATCTCGAATTTCATCTTGTTGGGTGTGCTGCTTAATATTTCGATGAACCATCAAGACCTTTGGAGTAGCAAGGCAGGGAGCTAAATAGTATCTTTTCTTAGCGATCGCCTTATTATGTAGCCTATTAATGCAGAAGACATTATTACCGTTCCATAGAAAATATGCTTAGTTTAATGCTGAAAAATTCTTTTCAGGGTTTGTAGAAAAGTGTTAATAAGTAAGAAGTTTATTTAATCAATCCATTTCTCGTTCAATACGGTCTACAAGTTCAACCAAGCTTAAGTCCATTTCTTTTGCTAAACGCGCTAAATCATCGTATTCGTATTTGCTGCGGGCTACGCCAAAGCCTTTGGCGTCTTTCCGTCTTATGGGACCGTATTGTGTTTCAAGTGTTGTAACGCTTCGCTCCAGAAGATGACGATTACATAGAAGTTCACGAACACCGATCGTGGTGCTGTGTTTGAATATCGCATGTAAAAGCTGTTCTTTATCTTCTCTGTGACAAAGAATTGTTATGAGCGTACCGGGACGAGTTTTTTTCATGCCGACAGGAACCGTAAAGACCTCGACTGCGCCGACTTCAAAGAATCTGTCTGCGGCAAAAGCGATCGCCTCGGCGCTCATGTCATCAACATTAAACTTGAGTTCCAATATTTCCTCTTTACGTGTATCTGTCTCACCTAGCATGGCGCGTACACAGTTGGCTGCCTCAAAATCTTTTTTACCCATGCCGTAACCGATCTTCTCTACTTTCATCACAGGCATTTCTCCGAAAGAGTCGACAAAGTACTTGAGGAGCGCCGCGCCGGTCGGCGTACATAGTTCTCCTCTTATTCTGCCGCCATAGATAGGAACGCCTTCAAGGATATAGGCGGTGGCGGGTGCCGGTACGGGAAGTATGCCGTGCGCACAGCGCACCTGACCGCTGCCGACATGGATAGGAGAGGCGAAAACCTGCTCCGGAGCGATCCTTTCCATAAGCATGGCGACTGCAGTAATATCGGCAATGGCATCCATGGCGCCCACTTCATGAAAGTGAACATCGGTCACCGGTACATTGTGGGCTCGGCTCTCTGCCTTGGCGATGAGATTGTAGACGGCCATGACATCGTTTTTCACCTTGTTTGATAGTTCAAGATCTTGGACGATTTCATCAATCTCTTTGAGACTGTTGTGATCATGCGTATGTGAATGATCGCGATGGTCATGGGCTTGGTGTATATGATCGTGATGGTGATCATGCTGATGGCAGTGGATATGTTCAGAATACTCAAGATTGTGATGGCTTCCATGGGCATGATTTGAATGGTCACGATGATCATGGGCTTGGTGGTGAGGATGCATATGATCATGGTCGAAGTCGTTCAAATGTTCATGGTGATCTCCATGTTCGTGCACGTCGATACTTTCCTCTTCTACGCCATCCACTGTTACTAAAATACGTGTGCCGTAGATGCCGCACTTAGCTGAGCTTTCCCGTTTGACGAGGACACCCGGAATCCCAAGCGCGTTCAACTCGGTAAGAAAAGCATCGGGATCAGGCAAAAGTTCCAGTAAAGCTGCCGTCAGCATATCGCCGGCAGCACCCATACCGCAATCAATAAAGAGTGTTTTCATTTTGATTTAGCCTCCATATGATTAATTAAACTTGCTAAGTAGCCTGCTCCGAAACCATTGTCGATATTGACGACAGAAACACCGTTGGCGCAGGAGTTGAGCATGGATAGAAGGGCGGCAAGTCCTCCGAATGCCGCGCCATAACCTACACTTGTCGGCACGGCGATCACAGGGCAATCGACAAGACCGCCGATGACACTCGCCAGAGCACCTTCCATACCTGCTATTGCAATAATGACACTTGCGTTCATGATAACATCGAGATGAGCTAACAATCGATGCAGACCCGCTACGCCTACATCATAAAGACGTGTCACCTCATTGCCGAGGAACTCAGCCGTGAGCGCCGCTTCTTCGGCCACGGGAATATCACTCGTACCGCCTGTGGCCACGACGATCTTGCCGAGTCCGTCCGGTCGGGGCAGTTCACCTAAAATGCCGATTTTTGCATCAGCGTGGTATTCAAACTTTTCTCCATGTATCTTTCGAATCGCATCGGACGCTTCCGGTATAAGTCTCGTGATAAGTATGGTTTTCTGCCCGTTTCTCAACATGACCTCGATAATGCCTAGAATCTGTTCAGCCGTTTTAGCTTCACCGTAGATGACCTCGGATACGCCTTGACGAAGAGCGCGATGCAAGTCAATCTTGGCAAAATCGATGTCCTCAAATGGCAAGACTTTGAGCTTTTGCATAGCCTCATCTACTGAAAGACGGCCTGCCTGCACAGCATCAAGAATAGCCTTTATCTCTTTATTCATCTCGCGCCTCCAAATCTAAGAGCACTGCGCTGTAATCATTTTTTAGTTCTTTCAAAATGGTATTTCGCTTCTGTAATGCCAGTTCAAGCTGTGACGCCGGGAGCTGGAGTTTGGCGTTTGTGCCTAAAAGGCGCAAGCGAAAATCAGAAAAACCGAGGGTCGTCAGGCAAGCCTCCGCTCGCTCCGTCTTTTCTAACTTTTCTTTGGTGATTACTTCCCCTTGAGGGATGCGTGTAGCCAGACAGGAGTAGGCAGGCTTGTCCCAAGTAAAGAGCCCTGCTTCCTTGGAACGTCGCCGTATCTCGTCTTTGCCAAGGCCGCAGAGGCGAAGCGGTGAGGCTATTGAGAGTTCCTGAAGTGCCTTCATACCCGGTCTGTCTTCTGTTTCGTCAGTTGCATTTGTACCGTCTATAACTATAGTAAAACCGTCTTTTTGCGCTGTTTCTATGATAGTAGAAAAGATTATTCGTTTGCATAGATAGCAGCGGTTTGAGGAGTTGGCTGTAATTTCCGGATCGTCTAAGAGATTTAGAGGCAGTATGGTCAACTCACTTCCAAGCTGATCAGAAAGGCGCTTTGCGTCTTCAAGTTCAGACTGAGGTTGAAAGGCTGATTTGACATAGTAGGCACGAAGACTCTTGGCAAAGCGACTCGCCGTATAGAGGAGATAGGCAGAGTCCACTCCGCCTGAAAAGGCTATGGCGACATGCGGATTAATTTCAAAATATTCTCTAATTTCCATCAGCACCTCGTCATAAGATAAATTTACCGCTCATATTTTAGGCTAGATCGTTTTCCATATTTGAGAAGAGGACTTCATACAGTCTACTTGTTTTCATTTTAGCATCGCAAAAGATCAAATAATCCGTTTGAAGTGTTAAACATCCTAAATAGTCGACAAGTTGAAAAATAAGTGGGGTTTTTAGGGGGCTATTGACATGAATGTGGGGTTTTATGTTAATATACTAGCACCTAGGAGAACGTTTAGGAGAAAACGTTGCATGGCACGCTATATACACACCACCGATCAGAAAGGACGCGTCATCGTTCCCGTGAAGTTGCGGGAGCAGCTTGATGGCGCTCTGGTCGTGACAGAAAGTGTGGATGACGGATTTCTCGCGGCCTACACAATGGAACAATTTGAGGAACTCAAATCAAAGATTATGAGTCTTTCCGCGACGGATGTCAGTGTTCGTCTGTTGAGGCGCCGCATCTTAGGATCTGCTAATGTATGCGAATTTGATGCTCAGGGTCGCATCATGGTTCCTGCTTTCCTGTGGGAACACATCGGTGTCTCGCCAGGAGAAGAAGTATGCTTTATCGACGTTTTCTCTAAGATTGAGATTTGCTCCTCCGCATTCTTTGAACAGCACATGCAAGCCTCCAAGTCGCTTGCCGAGATGGATCTTTCTAAATATGACATCCCGGGACTTTAATGCGTGGCACACGCCTGTCCTCTTGGAGGAAACGATCGATTCTCTTGATGTTCAGGAAGATGGGCTTTATTTGGATCTGACTTGCGGGGGCGGAGGACACAGCGCTGAGATACTGAAGAAACTTGGAGATAACGGAAGGCTCTACGCGGCAGATCGCGATGCTGCTTCTGTAAGGATTTGTGAAGAACGCCTATTCGCACTTCAAGCAACAGGGCAATTTAGAACGGTGGTAGCTCCCTTTTCGGCGCTTACCGACTGGCTGCCCGATGAAGACCGCGGGAAAGTAAACGGACTTTTAGCAGATCTCGGAGTCAGCTCTCATCAGCTTGACAATCCGGAACGCGGATTCTCCTATCTGCATGACGGACCGCTAGATATGCGGATGGATCGGTCACAGGAGGAGACAGCGGAAAAGCTGATCGGGACATTGACACAAGACGAGTTGACGTGTGTTTTTCGAACTTATGGAGAAGAACAATATGCCGCAAGGATTGCACGCGCGATCGTCCATGCCCGACATGAAGCACAGATCCGAACGACGGGGAGATTGGCTGAGATCGTTGCCCAAGCTGTACCGCCCAAAGCAAGACGTGGCGGACATCCTGCAAGACGTGTTTTTCAAGCTATAAGGATGGCTGTAAATCATGAATATGATGAGCTGTCAAAGCTTTTAGAGATAATACCTGACATCATGGCATCCGGCGGACGTGTTGTCATTATTAGCTTTCATTCGCTCGAAGATCGTATGGTCAAGCAAGCAATGCGCCGATGGGAACACCCATGTGAATGTCCGTCCGATTTGCCGTGCGTATGTGGTAAAAAACCGTTGGGTCGCGCTGTGAGGCGCCAGTCAATCGTTGCAGGAGAACGTGAAAAAGAGAATAATCCAAGGTCTCGCAGCGCCAGATTGCGCGCCTTTAAGTTTGGGGAGGAAGCGACATGAAGAGTCGATATGAAGAAGGGAATTTAGCGCGTCAATTGCATCGTATGCCTGCAATCAACTATCCGATGCCGGATATCGAGCGTGAAAAGAAAGAAGCCAAGAAAGCAAGGGCTCAAAGACTTCAGTACAACGAGACGGTGCGTCAAGATTATTACAGTGCAGGAAAGATACGTGCCAAGCTGCTTCGTCGGCTTTTTTCAGTATTTCTCGTCGTAGTCGTAGCTGCCGGCTTTATCGCATGGCGAAGCGCTAAAATAGCGGAAATGAGCTTTTATAACACCGGCCTTAAGCGACAGATCGGCGAGTACGAAAAAGAAAACAGTATTGTATACGATCAGCTTGCTTCCAAAACGTCGCTTCAAGCGATTGAAGAGCGAGCTACTACCGCGCTCGGTATGCAAAAAGCCTCGTCAGACGCTTTGGTTTATTTGGGAGAGTCGAGTCGCACGCTCGGTGTCTTATCGGCACTTAGCTCAGCGATTGACAACTCAGAAATTATCGAACAATGGGTTCTGGAGCGTTAGAGCTCAGACAACTAATGACAGGAGATATTCACTTACCTCCTGTCATGGTCTTAACAGTATAGAGAAGTCCTAATACGTTCGTCATCGTCTCCGTCCGAGGTGGAGGGCTGTAAACAACAAGAGACGGCGTATTTTATTATCAAAGAGATATCGTATGAAGCGCGGCAATACAAAAAATCAAGTGAAACGTGCCACAGCGAATGCACAGAGACGTTTCAATCGCAAGCTCGCCTATGTAGCGCTTATTTTTTTTATTGTAGCGCTGTTGGTACTCCTTCAAGTTTATAACGTTCAGATCGTCAGGCATGATGCACTCGCCGCCAAAGCGGCTGAACAGCAATATATGACGGGCGCTCAAGTTCCGAAGCGCGGGATGATTCTCGATCGCAACGGATATCCTTTGGCACTTTCAACGTACGCTTACAGGATCGGTATGACGCCGTCTGACGTCTACTCTTGGTCAGAGAGCGTGTCCGTAAAAGAGATCGTCGACAAGATGGCAGAGACGTTAAGTCTTAGCGACGAAAAGCGTTTGACACTTCATGAGACGATCCTCAACGACCGTTCCAAGGGGTGGCGCGGTCTGAAAAATTACATGAGTGAAAGGCGTCCTGTGACGTATGTTCAAATCGCCGCCGGTGTCAAAGAGGAAGTCGCCGAACAACTGCGCGTCTGGCTCAATGAGAATCATGTCGGCGGCGTTCGTTTTGACGCGGAAGAACAACGCGTCTATAACAACGGATGTCTCGGTTCTCAAGTAATCGGTATGACAAGACAAGAAGACGGCAGGTTGACCGGAGTGTCCGGATTAGAGGCACAATACAATGAACTTCTATCCGGTCATGCCGGATATACGTATGCACGTCACAATAATTATGGTTCACGCGGTATTGTGCCTTTTTCGGAGACGGTTTCGCGTCCCATCAAGGAAAGTCAACATTTAGTAACGTCACTTGACTTGGAAGTAGAGCGCATCCTGCGCGAAGAATTGCTTTCTATGGCGGCTGCTGCCGGCCTGAGAACCGGTGTACAGGGCATTGTGCTCGATGTGCATTCGGGTGATGTGCTGGCTATGGAGCAAATCAGTTCTTTTGAGCTAGATGACCCTGCCGCTTTGCCGCTCGGCTTTACAGAAGATGCTTGGGAGGCGTTGTCATCGGAAGAGCGTCAAGCCTATCTTTCCTCGAATCTATGGAACAACATTAACGTCATAGATTTGTACGAACCCGGTTCCGTTTTCAAGGGCGTTACTTTGGCTATCGGTCTTGAGACCGGCTCTGCAACGGAGGACACTTTGTTTTCGGATGAAACTGTTACCGTTCAGGGAGTACCCATACGATGTGCAACACAGGGAGGACACGGTTCTGAAACACTGCGCGAGGGTTTTTATCGATCATGCAACCCCGTTTTTGTAAGACTTGCCGATCAAATCGGCAAGGAAACGTATTATGACTGGATTCACAGACTCGGCCTGTCCGGTACGACGGGATTGGATTTGCCGGGCGAGGCGCGCGGTATTATGCACGCCAACCCGATGCCCATTGACTTTGCAAACCTTTGTTTTGGCGAGTCGTCTTCATTTACAGCGATCCAGATGGCGCGATTTTTTGCTATGATCGGCAATGGAGGTCATTTCGTAACACCGCGTGTGGCGATTGGCACGACTGAAAGTCAGGTTGAGTCGATGATGCCGTTTGATATCAAGATTAATGAGCATATGTTGTCAAGTGAGACGTGCGCGAGTGTGCGTTCCATGATGGAAGACGTCGTGACAAAGGGAACGGCGACAAATACATTCGGCGCCATGGGCTTTCCTATGGCCGGTAAAACCGGCACTGCGACCGACATCGAATATATTACGCCTTCTGAAACAGCGGAAGGCGAACAGGAAGAACCGGAAGAGATCGTACATCTGACATGTTCCTTTGTATGTCTCTTTCCGTCGGATCAACCGCGCTACGTGTCGTTAATTACCCTTAGGAATGCAGAAACCAATGTCTCAAGCCGATTGGCAGCGCAGTGCGCAACGCGTGTCGCTTCACGCGTACTCAATCATGACGGATTATTGCAAAATTATTCCGAAGGAGAACTGCAGACACTTTCAGTAGCGACGACACTCGAGAATTATGAAGGCATGACGATCCGCGAAGCGGCACACCGTTTGCAACAATTGAATTTGAATCCGGTTGTGCCTGAAAATGCCTTTTTCTTGGATATGCCCTGTGCCGTGCAATTGCCTGCTCCGGGCTCACAAGTCGGGTACGGATCAACGGTCTGGCTTTACCCCGACAATGTAAATGAAGTAGAATGGATAGCTGTGCCCGATTTCCGTGGGCGAACATACCACGAATGTATTTACCTTGCTGCCGAAGTCGGTGTTGCCATCCTTCCGGTTGGAGCGCCTCAAGGCAAGGCGACAGGGCAGAGCATTCTTCCCATGGAAGGTTCGCTGCCTTCGGATGACGGACAAGATCCTGCCGGAGCGCCGTCAGGTCATACCGAGTCGGAAAGGGAAAACATCGCTGGACGCGTTTTGCGCGGTGAAGTGATACAAGTTTATTTTGGGGAACAGTAACATATGACACGTTTTTTGCCCGCACAGCTCAAGCTGTGGACAAAAGGAGAACTATTACAGACAGGCGTTCATGCTGCGGATCCTGAACGCTTTTATCCGTCGATTTCAACCGATACGCGTACGCTCGCGCCTGGTGAAGTGTTCGTGCCCTTGAGAGGCGATCATTTTGACGGACATGACTTTTTGGAGGAGGCGATCGAAAAGCTAGCCGGTATGGTCGTCTGTGAACGCAGAGCTGCATGTCTTTCCGATATGCTCGAGCGTCTCAGCCTTGACGATAATGCGCCGGATGTCCTTGTCGTGGATGATACATGGCAGGCCTATCAGGATATGGCAAAAGGATTTCGCACCGTACTTAACGCGAATATCATCGGTGTGACGGGGAGTGTGGGCAAGACAACGACGCGTCGTATGATTTACCAGATGATCACATCCCAAGTCAAAGCCGAACAGTCAGAGCGCAATTTCAATAATCAAGTCGGTTTGCCGCGCACGATTTTATCGACGTGTCCGGAGACAGATGTGCTGGTTGCCGAGTTGGCGATGGATCGCCGAGGTGAAATTTCAAAGCTGGCGAAGATTGCCGTGCCGGATATCGGTATCGTCACGGGCATTGGCATGTCACACGCCGAGCACGTTGGCTCGATGATGGATATTTTAAATGAAAAAATATCCATCGTTGATGGCATGAAAGACAATAGTATTCTGATCGTTAACGGCGATGACCCTCTGTTAGAATCGTGGGTAATGGAACACCATAATCACATTTCGATCTGGTACGTCGCCAGCGAGCACAATGTCGGCCGTCTTGAAAGAGACGGTGTGCCCGTTTTTTGGGCGGAACACGTCCATGCGGATCGTGAGAACGGCCTTTCATTTATCGGTCGATCGAATTTGGCTCCGGATGAACGCTGGCCCATTTTTATTCCATATCCCGGTGTTCACCTTGTTCATGCCGCACTGTTCGGCCTAGCCTCTGCGTATGTCCTCGGACTCAATATGCAGGAAGCGGCCACGGGTGCGAAACGTTTCGAGATGACAGAAAGCCGCCAGGAATGGCTGCGTTTTCATGACCTCGATATCCTTAACGACGCCTACAATGCTGCGCCTGAATCGCTAGGAGCGGCTCTTCGCACGTCGGAATTGCTTGCCGGTGGTCGGAGGGTTGTCGCGGTGATTGGCGGTATGCGCGAGCTCGGACAGTATTCTCGCCGAGCGCATCAGGAAGCAGCTTCGGACATCAGGGATGCCGGCATTGACCGTGTCATTCTTGTCGGCAAAGAGACAGAGGCGACGCGCGACGCTCTTTTGGAGGAGGATTCGACGCGCGAACGGTTTGCCGGATGGTTTGAATCGTCATCACAGGCTTTGCCTTCTGTCTTAGAAGAGCTTCGTCCCGGCGATTTTTTGCTCATCAAAGGATCTCGATACTATGGTCTCGAACATATTCTGGATGAAGTGCGCAAAGCGTGGAGTAATCATTGAGATGTTTGCGTTAGAGGATGTCCTCCGGTCATGTATTTCCGCTCTTGCCGTTTTTGTTATGACGGTTGTCTGCGGTCGTTTTTTACTGCCTCGCATTCGGGAGAGAAGCCATGGGCAGCAGGTACGTGACGAGGGTCCTAAAACACATCTGGAAAAATCGGGAACACCGACGTTTGGCGGTTTGTTCTTCTTGATTCCACTCGTTCTCTTCGCGATTGTAATGTTGTTTGTTTTAGATGAAGCGCGTGATGTTTGTGTGATTGTGCTCTTTATGGTGCTCTTTGGCAGCGTAGGGTTTGTAGATGACTACATCAAAGTTCATATTTCAAAAGAGGGCTTGAGCGTCAGACAGAAAACGGTATTTCTTGCCGCAGTCTCTATTGCAGCGTCCGTCTATACCGTCTGGTTTTCAGACTCAGGCTCACTTTTTTTGTTACCCTTTGCGACACGAATCATTCCGATCACCGGCACGTGGAAAATACTTTACACCGTATTTATTACGCTGTTTATTTTTTACATCAGCAATTCTGTCAACATCACGGATGGGCTCGACGGCCTGTTGTCGTCTTTGATGGCGGTGGCGATGATCGGGCTCTTTTTCTCTTTTGGTCTTTTGACCGATGTTTTAAAGGGTGCTCCCGGACTGATGACCCTCTCTTTGGCGATTTTTGGGGGAGTACTTGGATTTCTTATCTTTAATCGGTATCCGGCGCAGGTATTCATGGGGGATACAGGCTCACTCGCACTCGGCGCCGGTTTTGCTCTTATGACGTGTCTTTCCGGTATGCCTTGGATTGTGCTTCTGAACGGAGCGGTGTTTGTAGCAGAGGGCATGTCGGTACTCATACAGGTGACTTATTTCAAAGCGACGAAAGGAAAACGTATATTTAAAATGGCACCGCTACACCATCATTTTGAGTACATGGGCTGGCATGAAACGAAGGTCGTCAGGTCATTTGTGCTCGTCGGAGTCGTGGGTGCGCTGACTGGTGTGTTTTTCACAACGGGATATGTTCTTTAGAAAGAGGGTGTGCGATGGCGACGAATTTGCGAGATACGATACGTCTACTTCCTTTTACGAAAAAAGAAGACTCCGCGCTGTCGACGGAGCCGAGTCGCGGCGACGGTCCGGACGAGCGCGCTTTGTTCTCGAATTATCGGATGTCGCTGCCTCTTCTTATCAGCTGGTTCCTTTTGCTTGCGTTCGGCTTTCTCATGATGTTCAGCGCAAGTTACGGAACAAGTTTTGTCATGACAAGTGCCGATTATGCGTCTTCTCAAGTGGATGGCGCCGAAGAGGCTCCGGTTGTCGCGGTGATACCTGAAGCGGATGCCTCGCATTTGGCACGTCGACAGGCCGGTATCACGCTGATTTCAGTTTTATTGTCTATAGCGTTTGCTTTTATCGTTCCGTTCCGACAGCTGACGCGGAAAAGATTGGGCTATTTCGTCTGGTTTTTGGTGACGCCGCTTCTTTTGGCGTGTCGTTTGTTCAGCACGCCCATCAACGGTGCACGCCGCTGGTTAAACTTTGGCGCAATAAGCTTTCAACCGTCCGAACTTGCTAAGATCGCGCTGATCTTTTTCCTTGCCAATTATTTTGCTGTGCGTTCACACGAGCGGCGACGCGAACGGGCAAGGGCGTCAGCGCCTTCCTCGCGTGCGCGCCTTGGTGACCGCAACGCCACGTCACATGTTCGTCAAAGCGTGTGGAAAAAAGCATACATCGATGTGACGAGGCCGGCACTCATGTCGCTTATTTGGGTGGTGCTTGTTCTGATCCAGCCTCACCTTTCAGGCGCGATCATCTTGATTGCGCTGACATTAGTCATGTTTTTTCTTGCCGGCATTCCCAAAAGGTCTTTGATACTCGGCGGATTACAGGTGCTGGCGGTCGTACTCGTTTTGCTTACTCTGTTTGCCGTGCTTTATCCTTATATTCAAGATGAACACCCCTCGTTTTTTGCGATGGTTGACGCCCGTTTTTCGTATGCCAGACAGCGCGTGAACACGTTCAATAATCCCGAAGCAGCCACATCGGATGAGCGAATGCAGGTCACACAAGCCGAAATTGCGCTAGGTTCAGGCGGTCTATCAGGTAAGGGTTTTGGAACGAGTGTACAAAAGTTAAACTGGCTTGCGGAAGCTCACAACGATTTCATTTTTCCGATCATCGGCGAGGAATTGGGGTTTGTGGGTATCCTAGCGGTGATGGCGCTCTTCTTGCTGTTTCTTGTATGTGGTCTTTCAATCGCACGTCGAGCAAACAGTGAGATGGCACGGTTTGCTGCCGCCGGGTATACGATTTACATCGTTTTACAAGCCTTTTTGAATATGGGTGTAACAGTTGGTATCATGCCGGCTACGGGAATATCGCTGCCATTTTTTAGTTATGGAGGTACATCGAACTTGTTCTTTTGCGCCGCTGTAGGGATGTTACTTTGTATCTCCAAATCGGCGACAGAGACAGATCAGGAACTTTCGACAATTTTGGGAAAAAATCGATCGAACTTAAGGACGGAGGCATGACAAAGCAACGCAATCATACGCTGATATTGGGCGCCGGCGGCACAGGCGGACACATTTATCCCGCGCTTTCTATCGCTGACGCTTTCCGTGAGGCATCGCCCTCCATGCGTATCGTGTTCTGCGGTGAGAAAGGAAGCCTGGAGGAATCCAATGTGCGAAAAGCAGGATTTGATTTTTATTCAATTTCTGCGTATCCGCTACCTGTAAAAGGCGTCGGCAGTTACGTCTCATGGTTTTTGAAAAATCTTCGCGGCATTGTGTCAAGTCTGTCTTTTCTTTGCAAGGAGCGCCCGTCACTCGTTTTTGGAACAGGGGGCTATGTGACGGGGCCTTTGATTACGGCTGCACGCCTTTGTCGTGTGCCCTATTTTCTTCATGAGCAGAATTCTATTCCCGGTCGCGCCAACCGTTTGTTTGCAAAAGGCGCTCGATGCGTCTTTATTTCTTACGAGGCAAGCCGCTCGAATTTTGGGGACAATGTCTCTCTAGCTTTTTCCGGAAACCCGGTTCGATCTGTTTTTCAAACGCTCGACAAAGATTCTTCCCGCCGAAAGCTTGGCATTGAGCCCGACACGTTTTTGATTCTCATTACCGGTGGAAGCCTTGGGGCGCAGACGATCAACGAAGCCGTTGAGGGCCTTGGCACTGAAGCAAGGGAATGGTGGTTTCATTTCATTAAACGTCATCCCGAAGTACAGGTGGTCATCAGCACAGGTCAGCTTCGCGACCCTTCTATGGCGGAAAGACTGAACAACATTCCCCATATACAGGCACACAATTACATAGAAGATCTCCCGTCATGGTTGTCAGCTTCAGATCTTTACATCGGACGCGCCGGAGCAATGACGTTGGCCGAGGTGACGGCCTTGGCAAAACCTTCTGTGCTCATTCCGTTTCCTTATGCGGCCGACAACCATCAGAATGAGAACGCGCGTATTATGAAAGCCGCAGGCGCGAGTTATGTGTGCAAAGATCGTATTTTCAACGCGAACGTCCTTCTCAACACGATCGAACGTCTGATCTCCGACCCCGAAGCACTCGATCTCATGGGCAAGAAAGCGGGTGAACTTGCCGTCATGAATGCTGCAGAAAAGATTGTCGAAAAAACATTTAAGATGATGGACGGTGCGTGATCATGACACGCCGGAAGGTGAACACATCAAGGAGCGACGGTTTTCAGCGCCGTGGCTTACACAATGAGCGCGATGCACGATCTTACGGTTATCGTGTTGGAAATGATTCTACGCCTACACGCGCGTCATCTCGACCGGCGAATGCGCAAGATCGTCATAATGTTTCAAGAGAGTCTTCCGTTTCATCAAAAAGAAAGCAGTTGTCGAACGCTCCAAAGCGCCAAAAAAGAGAGCCTTATCTCAGTACAAAAGGAGCGCAGGACGGTTATCCACAATCTTTTGCGCCTTCGCCGTATACTGATGAAAGTAAGCGTCGCAGAAAGCGAAAAAACTTATTTTCATTTTTTCGAGGCTGGTTTCTAAAATTTCTGGTGGTTTTTGCGCTGATGCTGGGGATTGCAGCATTCATTATCTATTACCCCGGATTTTATATTACGTCCTTTGTGATTGAAGGCTCAGAACACGTTTCAAGTGCGGAAATTATGGACAGTGTAGATAAAGCGATCGGCGAACATTTCATTTTCGGCATCGGAGGTTCGACAGCTCATTGGTTTGGGCTTAGATACGGTGCGATGGAAAAACGAATCGCGGAGCGCAATCCAATGTTGCGCGAAGTTCGTGTCGCTTTCTGCTTTCCTTCTCAGGTTGTGATCGATGTCTTTGAGAAAACAGAAGTGATTGCGTTGCGTTTGACGGATGGATATGCTCTGTTGGATCGAAACTTTGATGTAATACGTGTGATCTCATCTCCGCAGTTTGATTTGCCGATCCTTGAAGGCGTGCGCCTTCTGGAAGCAGCTGAGCCTGGGAAGCCTATTGCCGTTGAAGAACCGGAAGAACTAAATTCCGTGCTTAGCATCACTGCAGCGATGATTCGACAAGATGATTTAGATCAAACAGGCGGTATACTCCTGATGGATGCTGTAAGAAAAATAAGGCATGATGACAAGGATGCATATTATCTTTTCATTCCGCTTGAGCAAGGGGGAGAAATACGTGTTAAAATAAAGGACAACAGGTTATTACAACAGAAATTGGCATTATTAGCTCAATTAATCAACACGTGGCAACTTAAAGAACGAGGCACCGGTGAGTTGGATATGACCGGTGAAAGATCTGTTTTTAAACCTGACTCAGCATACTGACGTTCTTGAGATGTCATGACCACTTTGAGTGACATGTAAGTCTAAGAGGAAATATCGTTGTTTATTCTCATCGGCATACTGATTGGTTTAATTCTCGGTCTATTTCTAGATGTTCCTATTCCTGAGGAATTGATTCCTTACCTCACAACGTTCACGCTCGTCGGACTGGACTCTCTAACGTCAGGATATTTAAAACTGCTTAAGCAGACTTTTAATGTGTCGCGTTTTGTCTTTCGTTTGCTCGTCAACGTCCTCACAGCAGCCCTTTTGACAGCACTTGGCGTTCAACTGAAGTTTGATCTCGCACTGGTGATTGCCGCTGTATTTACATATCGGATTTTTCAAAATATCGGCAATATCGCCAATATTTTTGCAAGGCGCTGGAGAGAGCGTAGCG
>JAAZJV010000335.1 GCA_012800135.1 Clostridiaceae bacterium
ATTGACACAGTCTTAAGCCTGTGATACTATAACGTGGCTTGTCACGTCGCACGAGTCTTTTTTTTTGTGCGTGCAATTACAGAAACGGACAGCTTTGGGAGGTGCCGACATGGCAAAAAAAGCGGGAGCGCGTGATCGGATTACATTGGTATGCTCCGATTGTAAACAGCGCAATTACAATACTAAGAAAAACAAACAGAATACCCCGGAGAAGCTGGAACTCAAGAAATTTTGCCGGTTCTGCGGCAAACACACGGTTCATCGCGAGACGAAATAATGTCACTTGAACGGAGACACGGACATGGCGAGGAATAAATCAGTCACCAATAAACGTTCCGGCAAACAATCGCGCACGGATCGCAAAGCACCGGATAAAGCACCACAGAAGGGTTCAAAACCCTCATTTGGCGCGCGTATCAGCAAATGGTTTTCTAATATCGTTAATGAACTAAGGCGCGTCATTTGGCCTGACAAGAAGAAGTTAAAACAAAGCACGCTTACAGTGCTCCTTATCATATTCTTTTCAGTAATCGTTATCCTTGTTTTTGATACCGTCGTCCGCCTCATCTTTACGGCAACGGGGCTTTATTCCACGAAGGAGCCTAAATCTACGGATCCGGTGCCTATTGTGACCGAATTGTCGGAGGAAACAGATCCTCTCGTTACGATAGAAGAGACGTCAGAAGCAACGGAGAGCGAACCTGTAGCTTCGGCTACAGAAACGCCGATAGATACATCAGACAGCGAACCTGTCGCATCTGAGTCTGAAACGGCGGGGTGAGTGATATGAGCGGCTTGCCTGATAAATCAACCGAGGCGCTCTGGTACGTGATCCACACGTATGCCGGCTACGAGAACCGCGTCAAAGCGACGCTGGATCTTATTATTGAGAATCGCGGACTTCAGGACATGATCCAGGAAGTGCTGGTTCCGACAGAAACGGTCATCGAGATAAAAGACGGTAAACGTAAGACCGTAGAGCGTAAGATCTATCCCGGTTATGTGCTTGTTAAGATGATTTTGACGGACGAGATTTGGTACATTGTCCGCAATACGCGCGGTGTCACGGGCTTTGTAGGTCCCTCAAGCACGAATCCTGTGCCTCTTTCTGATGATGAGCTCGGCATGATGGGACTTGACAAAGACTGGGAGCCTGTTATGGACTACGAGGTCGGCGACAATGTTCGTGTTATCAACGGCCCGCTCGAAGGCTTTGAGGGCAAGGTTGACGAGATCAACATGGACAAGAAGAAAGTTACCGTGATTGTGTCCATGTTCGGACGCGAAACGCCGGTTGAGCTTGAACTGACGCAAGTGATGTTGCAGACAAACTAAATAATACTGTTTGACGTGCCGAACGAAGCGGCGGCATAAAACAATACAAGAGCAAGCGTTGGCGGAACGTCGCTCTTTCTCGAAAGAAGAAAACTGCCTTGCGTGGTTTTTTAATAAACAAAAGGTTATTACCTAAATTTGGGAGGTGGCTTATGGCTAAACCAATAACCGCATATGTGAAACTACAAATTCCTGCGGGACAGGCAACGCCGGCGCCGCCGGTTGGACCAGCACTCGGCCAACATGGGCTTAATATCGCCCAGTTTGTCAGAGAGTTTAATGACCGAACTAAGCAAGATATGGGTCTTATTATCCCCGTGGTCATCACGGTGTATCAGGATCGCACTTATTCGTTCATTACAAAAACACCACCGGCGTCCGTGCTGTTAAAGAAAGCGTGCGGTCTCGACAAAGGCTCCGGAACGCCCAATACCGCAAAAGTGGCGACGGTTCCGTGGTCGGAATGTCTGCGTATTGCGGAGATGAAGATGGATGATTTGAACGCAACCGATGTTGAAGCCGGTGCACGCATGGTCGCCGGAACAGCCCGCAGCATGGGTATCACGGTAGACTACGATAAATAAGGAGGGCAATCGATGAAACACGGAAAACGCTACGTCGAAGCGGCGAAAAAGATTGATCCCTTCGAATATTACGATCCTCTTAAGGCTATGGAGCTTGTCATCGATACGGCGACCGCTAAATTCGATGAGACCGTGGAAGTGCATTTGCGCATGGGCGTCGATTCACGCCATGCCGACCAGCAGATCAGAGGAACGGTGATCCTGCCCCATGGTACCGGAAAGACTGTACGTGTACTCGTTTTCGCTAAAGGTCAAAAAGAAGAGGAAGCAAAGGAAGCCGGCGCCGATTATGTGGGTGCGGAAGATCTGGCAGAGAAAATTCAAAAAGAAGGCTGGTTTGATTTTGACGTCGCTATCGCTACACCGGACATGATGAGCCTCGCAGGACGCCTCGGTCGTTTGCTTGGTCCTCGCGGCCTGATGCCGAATCCGAAATCGGGCACGGTGACGATGGATGTATCGACGGCTGTCAAGGAAGCAAAAGCCGGCAGAGTAGAATACCGTCTTGAAAAACAGAACATTATTCACTCCGTCATCGGGAAAGTCTCCTTTGGTCCGGAGAAGCTTTTAGAGAACTTTAACGCGCTGGTCGACGCTGTGATTAGATCCAAACCGGCTGCAGCAAAAGGACAATACATTCTCCGCTGCACGGTAGCCAGTACAATGGGACCGGGCGTTCGGGTGAATCTCAGCGCCAGATAGTGTATTATGACACAGAATAAGACTGTCGGATGAATGCCGATGCCCTTACTCGCAAAACCGGAAAACGGTTTTGCATGACAAAAGAATATACCCGTCACGCCGTAGAAAGCCGGAATCCATAAAGGATGTAAACGAGGTCATGCTGTCCTGCCGAGGCGGAAGGTCTGATTTACCATGCACCTCTCCGCCACTATGCGGAGGGGTGTTTCATATTATCAAGATGAAGGAGGAAAAGGATCGAATGCCAAGTCAAGCTAAACTGAAGGCGAAAAAGCAGCAAGTCCAAGCGCTTGTCGATGAGCTGAAAGATGCTAAATCAATCGTTTTGGTGAATTACCAAGGCATTGCTGTTCATCAAGACAATGCGATGCGCTCGGTGCTTCGCGAAAATGGTTTGCAATATCGTGTCGTCAAAAATACGATTACTGAACGCGCATTTCAGGCTCTCGGATACGAAGGACTCGAAGACGCCATGGTCGGCCCTACTGCACTGGCCTTCAGTACAGAAGATGCGCTTCTGGCGCCAAGACTGATGCGCCAGTCAACAGAAAAATATCGCAAACTGGCAATCAAAGGCGGTATTGTGGACGGTCAAGTCGAATCTCTCGACTACCTAATCAAACTGTCATACATCGAGTCACGTGAGACACTCTATGGGCAGCTACTGTTCATGATGATGTATCCTTTGACAGCATTTGCGCAGGTCGCCGGTCAAATCGCCGAGAAAGGCGAAGAAGTCGGTGTGGAAAAAGTAAAAGATGTCCCGGTATCGGTTGCAAGCGCTCCCGAAGCCGCGGATGAAGCTACGACCGAAACAGCGTAGTTTTACCAAGACCGAGGCTTCGGCCGAGGTGAAGCGCGTGTCATTGCGCTATTTGAAAAAAGTGTCATTCGATGACGCCGCACTCGTCAACAGGAGGAAAATTAGATGAGTAACGATAAATTGGTCAAAATTCTGGACGCGGTGAAGGAACTGACGATCCTAGAACTCAATGATCTTGTGAAAATGATGGAAGAAGAATTTGGCGTTTCTGCCGCCGCGATGGCTGTTGCCGCGCCAGCGCAGGGTGCTGCAGCGGGACCGGCTGAGGAAGAAGAGAAGACGCAATTTGACGTCATTCTTAAGAGTGCCGGACAGTCGAAGATCCCCGTGATCAAAGTTGTCCGCGAGCTGACCGGTCTCGGTCTCAAAGATGCGAAAGCGCTCGTTGACTCCGCTCCCAAGCCGGTGAAAGAGAAAATCTCGAAAGAAGATGCCGAAGATGCGGCCAAGATGCTTACTGAAGCAGGTGCAGAAGTCGAAATTCAATAATCAATAAGTGTTCAGTTTGTTTTTAACAAGGCCGAACGCGAGGGATAACATAAAACGGTACGGTTGTCATGGCGCGGCCGCGCCGTTTTGCCTGTTATAATGGAAAAAATGTTGTAGAATGGACAAGGTCATTTCCGTCTAATGGACGGTAAATAATTAGGAGGAGCCATGGAAGAACTGAAGAGTTTCAATCTGAAAGCTTTCTTTTTTTACTTTTTCAAGTCATGGCGCGTTCTTCTGATCTGTCTCATATTGAGCACTGCAATTGCGTTGGGTGCGACGTTTGCGAATCCGCCAAGTGTCAGAGAGGCAAGCATCAGTGAGAGAGAATATAAACAGCTGGTTTCAGATTTTCTCACAAGCGACGAAGAAGGCAAATTATTTTTCGAAAATCGAGAGCTGGTACGCAAGAACAACTATAACTTAAGGCGGACGCTCTCGGAAGATCTCTATTTTCAAATTGATCCGACAAAGCGTATGAATAAAAGTTTTGTCCTGAACTTTAAGTTCGCTGAAGATGTCGCAAACGATGTGTCTACTGAGGCTCGCACTGCCCGTATCCTCAGTCTGCGATATATGCAGGCTCTCCAAGATGAATCTTTTGTACTTCAGATGGTCGAAAAAGGCAGGGTACCTCTTAACGAAGTGAGCATCCGGCATCTTATTCATATGGAGATCAACAGTGACGGGCTCCTTTTTGTCGAGGTGACCGGACCGGACGAGAGTCTGATCGATGCGATATTGTATGATATTAGAGATTACACTGAGGTCATGGTGCACGCCGACATTGACCCAATGGGGGATTATATGCTCATGTTCACCGATGAGCGTGTCGACATCGTTGAGGATCCGGGTATTTTACAATTAAGAGAAGAGCTTGAACGCATGATTGCGTTGGGTGAGGCGCGTATTGAGGAGATCGATCGGGAGGTTGAACTCGCAGTTAATACCAAGCATAAGCTGGTATCGACGCCTGGCCAAAGCAATGAAGTGAAAGACTTATCGACGAGAACGTTGGTCAAACGCGCGTTGATGGGCTTTTTTGTCGGTTTGCTCATCAGTATCTTTTGGACTTTGATCCGTTATTGGAAAGAGATCGGCGAATTTGATGTAAAAAAAGCGTCGTATGCTTTGAATTTATTGTATCTTGGCGTGCTTCCCATGGATACGGCGATAGATAAGGATCGTCGCGGCAATGCGCTTGATCTTCTTATTGCGCGATGCTTTAAAAGGGCTTATGACGCATCTGAGGCGGAGACAGCAATGGCCTATACAGCTGAGTTGATCATAGGTAAAGTGAATGCGATGATCGCGAATAATACGGTTACATCGACAAATCTTCCTTCTCAAGAAGCGTCGTTACAGTTGCTCGTACCCGGCACTGAAACCGACCGCGTGCGCACTCAACTTATTGAGCAGCTTCAGGTGGTGTTCGATAAGACGGTAGTGCCCGGAGCAATAACACTAAAGCCTATAGGGAGTTTTGCAGGCGATCCGACTGCCTTTCAATCGATGCAAAAGACCTCCGCTTTGCTCTATTTGTGGAGCAATAATGATACGACCGAAAAACGGATGCTCGAATATCAGCTCGGACGTCATCTTAACGTTCCCGTGATCGGTGTCGTCGAAGCATGCGCTATGTATTAGAATTCCAACTGGCCTCGGGTTACGCGTATAAGAATTCCAACTGGCCTCGGGTTAAGCGTATAAGAAAAGCGAACACGCTTAAATAGTCATTAGGATAAGAATATTTTGATCAAACAGGCTTAAAACAAGCATCTTCAGATTGTGCTGAGAAATATTGTTGAACTGCGCTTGTGTATAAGTGTAAAGAAGCAAAAGTAAGGATAGATTAAAGAAGACATGATTAACGTAATTGG
>JAAZJV010000337.1 GCA_012800135.1 Clostridiaceae bacterium
CGGCAACCGTGCTGGCATCCTCCGTCACTTTCAGTGTGATCGGGCTGCGCGCCAGATCGTCCAATTCATAGGTGATAGGTGTGAAGGTGATGGCGCCGGTGCCGTTGTTCGCGCCGGTCGCAACAACATCGTTGCCGTCCTTCACGGTGAAAGTGTAATGATCATCTGCCGTCAAATTACGGCCTGTCATAGCCTTGGTACCCGTGAGAGCCAAGGAACCGCTGGCGCTGTAAGTGTTGGTCAGCACCAGTCCGCCCTCAGGGTATGTGGGGGTGGCGGTGATGGTTCCATCGCCGTTATCCGTTAAGGTAACCGTGACAGTGTAGCTGTTTGTGTCGGCAGTAACACCGGCAACCGTGCTGGTATCCTCCGTCACCGTCAGGGTAATCGGACTGCGCGCCACATCGGCCAGGCTGTAATTAATACGCGTGAAAGTGATGGTACCGGTACCGTTGTTGGCACCTGTCGCAACCTCCTGATCGCCATCCTTCACGGTGAAGGTGTATTGATCCTTCTCCTCGTTCAAAGCACGACCGTTCATGGCCTTGGTGCCCGTGAGGTCTAAATAGCCGATTGCCGCGTAAGTGTTGGTCAGCACCAGTCCGCCCTCAGGGTATGCGGGGGTGGCCGTGATTGTTCCATCGCCATTGTCCGTTAAGGTAACCGTGACAGTGTAGCTGTTCGTGTCGGCAGTAACACCGGCAACCGTGCTGGTATCCTCCGTCACCGTTAAGGTAATCGGGCTGCGCGTCATATCGATCAGGACGTAGTTAATCGGCGTGAAGTTGATGGTTCCGGTGCCGTTGTTCGTGCCTGTCGCGACAACATCGTTGCCGTCCTTCACGGTGAAGGTGTAATGATCATCCGTCCTCAAAGCACGGCCTGTCATGGCCTTGGTGCCCGTGAGGTTCAAGATGCCGCTGGCGCTGTATGTGTTGGTCGCTGTGTAGTGTTCGGTAGTAGCGTCTATACCATATGTCACATCATAGGCATCGTTGGGAGGGCCTGCAGTGAAGAACTCACCGCTAAGCTGACCTTCCACAACAGAGAAGGTGTAGGGATAGCCCTCGATAGTTGTGGTCTTTAGTCCGATCCAGGTGACGGTATCATTAGTAACCGGTTTGGGCAGGCCTACCTCTTCTTGCGGAACGACCTCTGTTACCTCGACGCCGATACCATTGGTGTATGTACGCCATAGCTGGAACCAGATATCCGGATGGGTATGGTAGTTAGCGTTGACCCATTTCTTGTCGGCCGTGAACGAACCGAGGGGAATCTCGTAGGTGTTGGTGATAGTATCAGTGACAGTACCGTCAGTCGGGGACTGGTTGTAGTTATCAGGCCTGACTTCCCGCACATAGTAGGTATAGGGTAGATCGAGTTGCGGAGTGTCACTGCCGGGAGCCGAGTAATAGCGGTCAAGTGCCACCCACTTGTAGTGCCAGGTGTCGACATCGGTTGGAGTCATCTCCCCCGTGGCGGTGCCATCTCCGGTGCCTTCCCCGGTGAGTGTGACATTTGAGCCTACCTGCTCCGGTGTGCCGCCCTCCCAAGTCCGCCACAGTTGGAATTCCACATCGGGTTTGGATCCGTTCACCCAGTTTTTAGTGGCGGTAAATTCGGTTTTCAGGGAATAATTAATAATTACATCTGTGGCACTTGATACTGCGTCGTAATAATATCCATCGGGAATGGGAGCCACTTCTAGTACATAATATATGGCTTCCATGCCACCAACTGTGGAATCCAGCTCATGCCAGATATAGCTCCAAGGTGTGTATTCGCCGTCGTCCTTGGTGAAGTCTTTCTCCGGATCGATGACACCGTCCAACGGGACAGCGGCTCCAATCGGTGTAGGATCGTTGGTGCCTACTTTTTGATAGAGCTGAAACCATACTTCAACGGTTCCCGCCGGAGGGGTTGTGCCTACAGGCCTGAACTCCTTCTTGGCGGTGTATGTATTACCTAAAAAGGTGTTGGTGAAGGTGATGATTTCGGTATCAGGGTTAACTTCACTAGTCATGATAAAGCCGTCCGGAATGATTGGCTCAGTAATCGTATAGGTATACTTATTGCCATCGTTGTCCTTGTACAGGGGAAGATTAGACCAAGTATGGCTACCCTCACCGGTTAAAGTATAGCTGCCAATTTGAATGTCATCCTGATAGAGATGGAAACCAACGGTTGGGAGCGGATCGGGCAAAGGTACCGGAACATCGTTGACCGTGCCAGATTCATATTTCTTTATAAAACCCGCACTGGTGGACTGGAAGGAGTTTGTGACGGTAAATCCGGTCAACTGGGAACCACTGATTTCTACTGAGTAGCTTGCCGGGCGATTGGTTTCCTCCACGCTGTAGGTGTAGGCTTTCCCGTCCGTGTTCTCAGCGGGCAAACCCTTCCAGGTGTAGATCCATTCGGTCAGCTCACCGCTGCCGTTAGAGCCAAGAGCGGTGTCAATAACACCGTCTAAGGTGACAACATCGAAAACAGTCGGGGATTCGCCATCTACCGCCCGGGAAAGTGTAAGTTCTACTGTGCTGCCCGCGGGCGGCACATGTCCTGCCGGCAGCCATTGCTTGGTGGCGGTCACGTCAGCAAGGGTATTAAGAGTGTTGGTGACCGTAAGCTTGTCAGTACTGTAGCTCGTGGCGTAGCCGGGCACCGAGACGACTTCCCTGACTGTGTAGGTGTATGGATCGCCGTTGGCATCAGTTTCCGGAAGATCCAGGAATGTGTATTTCCAGTAATTGCCTTCGTTGAGGACAACGGTTTTGGCGGGATTCATAGAATTACCGTTTTGCAGAAGCTCCAAGGTGATGCTTTCCGGTCGGGATGCGGACTCGTAATCGCCACCAGCCCATTTCTTTTCAACCGGCACATTGACCGTATCAAGAGTGTTGATGAGGATGAGCCCGTCAGTGAAAGAAGTATAGCCATTGACCGTGCTGGTTTCCTTAACGGTGTAAACATATTCGTTGCCGTCCGCGTCCTCGAAGGGTAGACCAGTGAATGTGTGTTTCCAGTTGCCTGCCGCGGTGAGTGTAGCGGTTCGTTGGGGATTCATCGAAACAGGGATTTGTGACCCCACGCCTTGCAGCAACTCCACCTCTACGTTGGCCGGTTGCAGGCCATAGGCGTTGTTCTGGTCTTCCCAGATTTTCTCAACCGCCACATCAATGCTGTACACGTTTGTAAAGTCAAGGCCATTCAGCGTTCCGATGGAAACATCCTGAGACGCGCCGTCATTGATGGTGGCGGTCAGTTTCAACTTGCCGTCGGGCGTATCGGTAAAGGCGACGGTTACCTTCACTAGGTATTCCGCTGTGCTGTATGCAACGCCGTCGATGGGGTTGACCGCACTTTCTTTCACCACGTAGTAGTGATCACCTCGGTCGTCGAAGAGATTGTCAGGGTCAGACCGATCATATTTGTAGTTGATGGCATTAAAGGTGTAGTTGGTGGTTTCTCCGGTGAGGGAAAGGACTTTGCTCTGTAGCGGTACTGCGCCTGCTGTTATATTGCCCTCAGCGTCAGATGCGTACAATTCAAAGGTGAATGTGTCTTGGTCTGTCGCTTGGCGACCGGTGAAAGTCTTGGTGCCGCCCAAAGAGAGGCTGGTTTGTGCTTGGTAATAGTTGGTGACCGTGGTGCCGGTTTCATACTTGAAATAGTTGGCAGGAGCCTGTGCAGTGAAGACACCTCCGGAATATTCGCCCTCTACCACGGAGAACGTATAGGGTTCCCCATTGATGGTTTTTTGTTCAATGTTAGGCCAGGAAACCTGAGTTGCCGGGGCGACTAGCTGTAATGGGTCGACATCCACTTCTTCTGTGACGTTGTTCATAGTTCTGTACAGTTTAAACCACACAGTTGGACGCTCGTCCGCTGGCCCGTCCCGCCACACTTTATTGGCAGTGACCGAGCCCTTGGGAATGACGTAGGTGTTTGTAACCATCAGCTCGGATTCAGTCTTTTCATATTCGGGCGGGGTGTAGGGAAAGCCTTGCTGGTTCACTTCCACTACCGTGAACACATAGGGCGTGCCCGCCAAGTTGGTTTGCTGAATGTTTGCCCATTTGACCTCATAGGGAGAGGAGTCAGGCACTTTCTTAACTTCTGCCTCAGGTACCTCCACGCGCGTTTCAATATCCGAGCCTTGTAGATGCCTGTACAACCTGAAGTACACTGTCGGTTTGGGGCCGTGTACCCATACCTTGGTAGCGGTTACTTCTGCTGTCGGGATTTTGTAGGCATTTGTGACGGTGTTCGGGTAATTGTATGGAGAGTATGTAGCGGTGTAATTCGCAGGAACGACTTCCTCAATATAATAAGTATATTCCCCGCTGAAGGTGGCAGGATCCTTGTATCGGGGCAGGTTGGACCATGTGTGGCTCCAGGTGTCGGAAAGCTGATCTCCGGTAAGGTTGACTGTCTCTGCAATTTCAGACGAGACAGCGTCAGGCCATGTGCGCATCAGCCTGATCACGACATATGGAGTCTTTGGACCGTTTTTCCATATCTTGGTGGCGGTGAAAGAGGTGGTAAGCGACCGATTAATCACAGCAGTAGAAGCAGAAGTAATCGCGTCATACACGTAGTTCTCGGCACCTGTGATCACCCCTTCCGTCACATAATATTTATAGGTACGGTTGGTCACTGCCTCATTGCCAGGAAGGTCAGTCCACTGGTAGCTCCAGGGCGCGAATTCACCTTGGGTATCGGGTGTTCCGTCCAAGATGCCATCCCTCCCCTCCATATACACATCAGGGGGATCGCCAGGTTGAGGCACCGCGTAGGTGCGGTACAACTTCAGTGTAACGGTTACGCCGTCAGGTACGGGTTCGGGATCCCATGTTTTCTTGGCTGAGAAAGTGCCTCCTCGGTAGGTGTTTGTCATTACATAGACGCCGTTAGCCACCTCCCAAGTAAGCACATATCCTCCTGGGATGACAGGCTCGGTTACGGTATATTTGTGCTCAATGGTATTGGCCATGTCCATATATTTTGGCAGATTATTCCAAGTAACAGTTTGATTGTGTGTTACCTGTTTTGGCAGACCATAGTCATTTCCATCTTGTAAGAGCTGCAGACCTACAACGGGACCTTCGGATGGATCCTGTCCGGGAATCACATAAATTTTCTTGGCTGTGACGCTGGTAGCAATGAATGTGTTCGTGACCTCAAAATTTACGTCGGATCCGACAACCTCCATGTTAATTTCGGTTTCATAACTGGCGGGTTTGTCGGTCTCTTTAAGAGCATATATGTAGGTATTGTTGTTAGCGTCCTTCTGTTCGAGATTATTCCAAGAATGGTTCCAGCCTGTGAGTGAGTTTAGGGTAATGACTTTCTCAAAAGTGGTGTCATAAACAGGGCTGTCCGCCGCGTCAAGGTAATATCGGGTAAGGCGCAACGTTACGTGTGCCCCGTCAGGAATAGAGGGATCCCAATTTTTGGTTACGTTCACGTTGCGGGACAGCCAGGAGTTGGTTACAGTGAGGCCTTCTTCCGTTTTCTCGTAGTTGCCGGGGCTACCGGGAACGAATACGCCTCCTACCATGTTGCCTTCCACGACAGAGAACACATATTTTCTGCCACTGACGTCCGTGATGTCTACGCCTTGCCACGTTGTCTGTTCTATGCCGTTGGGCAACATCCTGATTTCCGCGTCTGGAACCGGATAGGGATCCGGAATCGGATTCGTATCCCCAGGAACGGGCGCATAGGTGCGGTGTAATTGGAAATAAATATCCGGCCGCGGTGTGGAGCCACCATTCCAGTTTTTGGTTGCCGTTTGGTTACCCGTATATGGGAGAAGGTAGAACTTTTGGTTCTGCACACTTTGTCCGGGAGACCAACTTCCAACCCAAACAGTAAAAATAATATATGATCCTGACTCATCCTGTTCAACTTGACTCAAAACGTTATTAGGGGTGGCAGGCCCGTCAAAGCGCGCCAAAGTCCAGTGCGCTTTCTGTATAGTTCCGCTCAGCCCTTCCTTAGGGTCGTATTGCTTTCCTTCAACTACAATGAACTGCCCCGGGGCGTAGACGGTAAGATCCGTGGAGGAATGCGAACCAAATATAACTTCGTTGACGTCATGGTTTGATTTTATGGCAACATATACATCTTGGCCGTCATTAGCCACCCACAACATGGCGGGCATGGTTTGAGTGTTCTGGGATACGCCTGACAGTAATACCACCCCATAGCCGGGTGCCGGTTGTGGCGGTGTTGCTGGCTGCGCGGATACAATGACCGTGTTCGCTAACAAACACAGTACTAAGAATAGAGTGAACAATGCACGGGAGCGGCGAAAACATGATTTTTTCATGGTCATTATTCCTTTCAGCTTAAGAAACTTGAGATTTCTATGTGCAGTATGAAACGGCTGCAGTGATTTTTAAGAAAGCAAAAGCACACGCACAACAACAGATATTCGAATCTGTCGGAACGTTGTTGTTGAATGTCCAGTTGATTGCCTTATCTGACTGGCGCAATAAGCGGTCCGGCAATGTAAAATAATCCGCACAAAAATATGCAACCAGACTGTCACATTTGTCGGCATTTATAGGTTTCATCATGAATAGGACCTCTTGTTTTTCCTGTTCTTTGTCCATTTAGACTGTGTTCTGCTAACTCGACTGACTTTCTCCCCTCATATTCTGCAAAATTCCCCCTATTTTTGCTTTGACATGTGTTGAAAAGACAGAGATTAATGAAATTATAAGAACCTTTTTGTGCAAGATCCAGTACCGAATAGTCGAAGATATCAAGCGAAATTTGTACTTGACAAATATTTGACAATATGAAACAGCCAACACGCACTCCATGACGTTTGGACTCTCAGTACTTATCTTCAATGGCATTGCGCTCACACGATTCTTGCGGAAAACCGAAGACGTTTTTACTGGTTCGGGGATAAGATTACGCGCCTTGTCTAAGGTTTAATTTTAAGGAGGCGCTTGGCGTTGCCTCCGAGTATAGCGGCTTTTTCTTCTTCAGTTAGTTCGCTGCGGTTGAGATCACGAAAATATCGGTTGGGCGGCAGGAGCGGGTAGTCACTTCCAAACAAAATCTTGTCCGTGACACC
>JAAZJV010000267.1 GCA_012800135.1 Clostridiaceae bacterium
CGCCACCAACTTTTTTCGCGCCATTCCGATCTCCAGCTCATTCAAGTGCTGGATAGTTATGAATTCGGTCGTGTGCTTGTGCTTGACGGCGTGATCATGCTCACGGAGAAAGACGAATTTATATACCACGAGATGCTGGTGCACGTGCCAATGGGTGTGAATCCCAACGTGAAACGCGCACTCATAATTGGAGGAGGTGACGGAGGGGCACTCCGAGAACTCTGTCGTTACCCCGGCGTGGAGGAAATCATCCTTGTTGAGCTTGATCCGATGGTGGTTAGTGTCGCAAGGCGTTTTTTGCCGACGACGGCCTTGTCTTTTAGTGACCCGCGCGTAACGGTAGTCTATGAAGACGGACTGCGCTATGTCCGACGCGCCAACACACCGTTTGACTTGATCATTGTTGATTCTACCGATCCATTCGGTGTAGGGGAAAGTCTTTTTTCTCGCGAATTCTATGGCAACTGCCGACGCGCTCTTGCTAAGAACGGCATACTCGTCAATCAGCATGAAGGACCATATTATCGCGAAGAATCAGAAGAAGCGGCGACCATATTTTCACGCACGTCTAAGATCTTTCCGGTATCTCGCGTATACCAAGCGAATATTCCAACATATCCGGGCGGTCACTGGCTTTTCGGGTTTATATCAAAAGGGCTGGATCCAATCGCGAATTATGATGCAAAACGCTGGCTTTCTTTGGGTATCGAAACACGCTACTATAATCCGGAACTGCACGTGGGAAGTTTCGCTTTGCCTACTTATGTGAATAGACTTCTCGAAAAAGGCGAAATCCTGGATGACGTATTCAAGCGTGTGATTCAAGGTCAGATATGGCCACCGGATCACGATAAGATTGAAAAGGCTGAAGAAGCTGTTGATAACCGTCCACAATAGAGCGAGGAATTATCCGATGAAAGAAAGCATTGAACAAACACTGTTGGCATGGAAAGCAAAGGCCATGGAACCGTCGACTTTTTGCGGTTGTGAAGCATCGGAAGAGATAAGTCGTTTTACGCTTTTCGGCGCTCCATTTGACGGCGCAACGTCGTTTCGACCGGGGGCGCGGTTTGCGCCTCAAGAGATGCGAGACAACTCGTGGGGACTTGAAACCTACAGTCCCAGATTAGATCGCGATCTTGAAGATATTCTCGTTGCTGATCTCGGTGATCTGGCACTTTCTGCCGCATCGTCGGAAGAGGCGTTGGCGCGCGTAGAAGCAGCGGTATCTTTTCTTTTAGAGCACAAAAAAATACCGGTCATGATCGGCGGCGATCATTCGATGACATTAGGCGCGATCCGTGCCGCCTTTCGCACATATCCTGATTTGCATGTAGTGCATTTTGACGCGCATACGGATCTTCGCGACAGTTTTTATGACAATCCGCTGTCACATGCGTGCGTGATCCGCCGCGCCTATGAACTGCTCGGAGATCAGCGCATTCACTCGTTCGGAATACGCGCGGGACTGCGCGAAGAATTTCTCTTTGCGCGAAGGCATCTCGATTTTCATCCATTTTCACTGAAAGAGGTATCCCTCTTGTCGGATGCAATCGGCAAGGCGCCCGTCTATGTCACGATTGACCTAGATGTCCTTGATCCTTCGCTGTTTCCGGGAACCGGAACGCCGGAACCGGACGGAGTATCTTTCGCGGAGTTGATGTATGCGCTTTCCATCGTCGGAGAACTCAATGTCATTGGAACGGATTTGATGGAGTTATCACCTCCTTGTGATGTTTCCGGCGCGTCGACTGTGACGGCCTGTAAAGTTCTTCGAGAGTGGTTGCTGATGATACAATAGACATTAGAGACAATGGAGAGACCGAGAAGATTATATATAAGAGAAGATTGCATTTAAGGGAAAGGGATAACTATGGCAAAAGCGTTGATCATTGGAGCGGGCGGCGTTGCGCAAGTAGCGGCGCATAAGTGTGTTCAGCACGGTGGCGTTTTTACCGATCTTTGCATCGCAAGCAGGACGA
>JAAZJV010000268.1 GCA_012800135.1 Clostridiaceae bacterium
AAACTCGCCCTCAGCGGCGATTTGAGTTGCCTCTACTGCTTCGCGTAGGCGTTTGATCTCGGTGACGGAGATTTTGGCCGGGGTGTGAGCGGCGTCTTCGCGAGGAATTTTTGCCATCAGGATGTCGCGGAAAGCCTTTTCGGAATCGAGTGCCGCCTTATCGGTCGCGTCGTACGTCATATACGAAGGCGCATCATCCGATCCTATGCTCGCCAGCGAGGATGCGCGCTCCTCGACTCTTTTATAAATATCGATCCAGCGTTCGACATATGCGGCAGCGTTCTCAAAGGTGAACTTTTCAGCAGTACCCCGGTAAGACGTTTTGTCTTCTGATGAGTTTATTGTTTTCTCACGGGGAGGGAAGTCGCCGTCTTGTTTGTTTTTCGTACAGTCTCTCTTAAAATCAAGATTCCCGTGACCAAAATCCGAAGCACCATCCTGTGTCTTTTCGGAGTCAATTCGCGAGGAGCCGTCATCGTCTTGTTTGTCGTCACTTTCCTTAGCGCCTTCCGAGTGGATCATGGCATCCAAGACAATAGGATCGTGCAGAGCTAGAACGGAGAGAATCAGATCCGCATCGGAGCCGGTGGCTGCCGCAAGCTCTGTCGTTAAGGCTGCTCGTTGTTTTCGCTCTTCTCTTGTCATCGTCTGCGCGGCATCGTTAACACGATCGATGATGTTCGCGACACGTCCGATGTCGCCGATCGTTTTCTTTGCGGGGAGCAAGAGAAAGAGGCGTTCTTTCGCGCGCGTCATAGAGACGTAGAGGAGGCGCCAAGATTCCGCCTGAGCGTCGCGCTTATGCAAGGAGGCGGCGCGCTCATGAAGAGGGTTGTTGTATACTGCAAGACCGCCGTCTGTGATCGTGCAGGAGGATAGACCCTGCTGCTCGGAGAAGGTGATGATGGCATTGGAATTCTGTCGCTCGTTTGAGCGAAAAAGGCCGCCCAAAATCACGTGGTCCCATTGCAGACCTTTGCTGCTGTGACGTGTGAGCACATGGACGGCACCGGGAAGAAGGGCGCTCTCAGACGAGGGAATGGATCGAGTCTGCTCGCGTGCCTCACGGATCATCTTCAGCGCTTCGCGAAGATTCGGCAAAGGAGCGCCGGGTTCACCTTCTAACAGCTCTTTTAACATATCAAGATCGGCGGCGTAATGTTCGCTTCGGGGGAATGTCGCTACGATCGCCTCATAATCGGTCTCTGAAAAAATAGTGTCGATCAGTTCGCGCGCGGGAAGCTCTTGTGCCAGAAAACGCCAACGCTCCAGCGTTTTCGAAAAGCGTGCGACCTTTTTAGAAAGGTCTGTGCCAATTGTTTGACAGATGGACTCCTCTCCTTCGGCAACAGCTTGGAAGCGACGGTGAAAAGAGCGTTCTTTTTCCTGTTCCGCCCTGAGCGTGATCGTCGTGGTCGCCTTGTCCATAGATTCAAGAAGAACAGTTCTCTCAAACGACACATTCCCTGTTTCAAGGTGGAGGGCGCTATCGGGCGACACATCGCTAGCTTCTAAGTAAAAGGCGCTCTCAGACGGCACATCCTTTGATTCAATGTAAAGGTTACTCTCGGACGGCACATCGCTAGATTCTAAGTTAAGAATACTCTCATACGGCACATCCTTAGATTCAAGGTGAAAGGCTCTCTCGGGCGGCACATCGCTAGATTCAAGGTTAAGAATACTCTCGGACGGCATATCACTAGCTTCTAAGTGAAAGGCTCTTTCGGACGGCACATCAACTGTTTCGTATTTCAAATAATCCAATCCCGGATCTGATCCGGGCTCACTGAATAAGCGGTCTAGTCTCACTGCCTCTATTAAGGCCGCTTTTATTTCATTATTTACAGTTAATGTTATCGGATCCGGCACTGCTTCATAAGAGGCAGCGTCATGACTTTGCGTCTCTTTTACTGCCGTTTTTA
>JAAZJV010000269.1 GCA_012800135.1 Clostridiaceae bacterium
AGTTGCATCGGTTCCTGCGTTGGCTCTGCCGTAGGTGCAGACGTCGGAGCGACAGTTGGAGCCACTTCAGGCGTTGGCACGGGCGCTGATTCCGCAGTAGACGCAGGCGCTGCTGTAACGTTTTCAACCTCTTTATTCGTAGGTGCGGTAGAATTTCCGCATGCACCTAAAGAAAGTATAAATACAACGGCTATCACAGCACACAGAATCCTCTTCATTTGTTTGCGCTCCTTTGCAAGTTTTATGTAAGATAATTTACGGCACAACTCTGTGAATGTCAAAAAATCCAGAATCATTCCGCTCAATCATTTAAGTATCATCCGTACACGAATGAAGTGCTTGGTGGAGTCTGGGGATGTCATTTAACATTTTGAGCATACCGCAATTCAGGCATACTTAACAGCTGTCATTTACAGTTTCTCTGTCATTTTTTACATCTACGGACTATGTGAATTCATGTGACACAAAAGCAATCTTTATAGTAACGGCTGTGCTATAATACGTCTCGATTCTTTGATTAGAGATGAGATCATATCATGAGAAAACCATTCTCCTTTTACTTAGCTCACTGGATTGGCAAACTTGCTCTTTTCGGTATGCGCCTTCTTCGGCGGACAGGCAGTTATCTGCCCGGAGCTATTGCGCTTCGTATTGATCCGGATTATCTGTCGCATACCGGCAAACCCGAACACATCGTCATGGTGACCGGTACAAACGGAAAAACATCGGTTTGCAACATGTTGCGCTATTTTATTGAGAGCGCAGGACAACACGTGATGGACAATCGTGAGGGTTCCAACACGATTGAGGGTCTTGCGTCGGCATTCTTGACGCACAATACGTGGAGCGGAAAATCGCCACATGAAAGCGGTGTACTTGAACTGGACGAACGGAGCGCTATTCGCGTGTTTCCCCATGTCCAACCGGACGTATTGTTAGTAACCAATCTTTATCGCGATTCGTATCAACGTAATGCACATGCCGAATATATCTATAACATTCTGGATCGCTCTATACCGCCGACAACAAAATTGGTCCTCAATGCAGAAGACCCCATTTCCGGCAGACTTGCACTTAAAAATAAACGCGTTTATTACGGAATTCCAATTTTGGAAGGAGAGCGGGAACAAAGAAATTCGCGCTTTAGCGATCTCGTTTACTGTCCCGTTTGCCATCGCGACCTTGAGATCGAATTCATTCGCTACAATCACATCGGTCGTTACCATTGCAAGTATTGTGGCTACCGTAGCCCTGAAGCTCAGTATCGGGTCATTTCTTTTGACCGCGACCGCAAAGAAGCGCAATGTGCGGCAGGCGAAGAAAGGGCGCTATTTTACACTCAAACAGACGGCGTCACAGATCTTTACAATCTTCTATCAGCTGCGGCGACAGCTGTAGAGTGCGGAGTTCCATTTAGTATAGTCGCAGAATCTTCGAAGACATTACCTCCGCTAAGGAGCCGTCATCACGAGGAAATTATTCGGGGACGACGGTTTCTTTCAATTCTCTGTAAAGGGTATAATCCTGTGGCGCCGGCGCGCGTTTTCGAATATTTGCAGACACAGCCGGGTCGCAAAGTTTTAGTCATGGCAAATGGTACAGAAGAAGAGATCGTTGAGAATATGGCCTACCTCTACGACAACGATTATTCCTACCTTAACGACCCTTCATTCTTTCAAATATTTTGTTGCGGTGAACGTTATCTAGACTACGCTCTGCGCCTTAGAATGGCTGGCATACCCGAAGATCGTATCGTTCTCTCTCGAGAGTACGATGAAATACCTCGTCTCATCGCATATGAAGAGGCCGATTTGATCTGTCTCATACATGATGTCAGCGACGTCCCTTGGGTGCGCAATCTTCTTTCCGCGATCCGCAAAGATATGGCGCAGTTACAAGATAAGGAATGATTGATATGAAGATTGAATTTTTGTATCCGGAAGTGGCAAGCTTGTTCGGAGAGCTAGGGGATATCGATTTTCTGATAAAAAGTTACCCCAAAGCTCAAATCTTCAAAACGAAGCTAATAGAAAGACCTCGATTTCTAAATGAGACAATTGACTTCGTCTTCATCGGTCCGATGACAGAGCGTGTACAGGAACGGGTCATTACCTCTCTGATGCCGGATAAAGACATTGTACGTGAGAAAATTGAAAGCGGCCTGACGATGCTTGCCATTTCTAATGCTGTAGAGATATTTGGACAATATATTGAGACCGATGATGATAAGAAAATTGAAGCGCTCGGTATTTTTCCGTTTTATGCGCGTCGTCAGATGCTTGATCGTCTGAGTGATGTTTTTATCGGAAAAAGGGGTGAGCTAGATATCATTGGCCTGAAAGCGCAGTTTACTCAAGTTTATAAAACGGATGACCTGCCCTATCTTTGTGAAGTAGAAAAGGGGTTCGGTCTCAATTTACAGTCCCGCGAAGAAGGTATTTGTTCGAATAATTTCCTCGGTACGTATCTATTGGGTCCCTTTCTTGTTTCCAACCCGCTCTTCGCAAAAA
>JAAZJV010000270.1 GCA_012800135.1 Clostridiaceae bacterium
TCTGCAAAATCGACTCTTTGATGGATATTCGACGCGTGTCTCATGCCCAAACGACCAAGACCAATAATTCCTAATTTGACCTTACTCATTTCTTTCCTCCATGTCTTTTACATATTTTATCCACTGTTTCGCTGCTTGTTCTTCATCGGGAAGGGGTAGGCACTCGGCACTCACCCATCCTTTGTAGCCAATGTCGTACAACGCTTTGAAAAATGATTCAAAATCAAAATGTCCAAACCCGGGGGGCCAGCGATTGCTGTCGGCAATATGTACATAACCCAAGCTTTCACGGGATGCGGCAACCGTTTCGTATATATCACCGTCTTCAATATTCATGTGAAATGTGTCTAAAAGAATCTTAACTCCCTTTAAGGCATAGTTATCAATAAAATCACGAACGTCGTGCACACTGTTCAGGTAGTTGTTTTCAAAACGATTAATCGCTTCTAGGACAATCGGTACATCGTGATCATGCGCGAAGGACACGATCTCGCTCATTGCGAAAGCCAAGCGTTCGTAGTATTGATTGTCTTTTGAGTCGAGGGCAACAGCGGGAAGATTTCCTCGAATACATCCAATAATGACGCTGGACCGCAGCGCTTCTGCAACGACTACGTATTTTTTGACAAATCGAACAGCCTGTTTCCGAAGTGATTCGTCGTCATCAATCAGTGACAGACCATACTTCGTGTAGCCGCGTCCCGTCGCAAGGGCGGAGACTGAAATCTTGTTTTCTCGACACGCCTTCGAAATGGCATTGACGTCAAGCACATCCGCCGAATCCGAATGAAGCTCGCAACCGTCATACCCTAGGGCGCGCACCTTTGGAATAGCGGCAATGTCGCCGGACAATACAACAGGAGACCGCGGCGACGTTTGGTTGGCGATTGTAATAGCTAACTTCATCACCTTCTACTCCAACATTTCTAAATGATTTGCTAAATGCTTTGACGCCGTTTCAATAAAAAACTCTTCGTTTTGCAACAGCGTACTGTAGATTCGGCTCTTTACCTCAGCATCTGCAAGAACGTAGCCATACCCGATATGCAGACACTGTCTTGCATGTCGATCGTTGAGATATTGAACGTAATCAGCCGGATTCTTCTTTTCAATTGGTTCGATTTCATTCAGATTTGCGCCGACATCGTAATAGGACTTTGCCTTTTCGAAGACTTCAAGCGAGACATTGAAAACATCCTTAAACAAAGGAGGATTTTTTACCGAAATCACTCGAAGCGCCTCCAACCACGATGTTCCCGATGTCTTTACATGAAAACGCCCCTCTGCCTCCTCGCTAAACGCCGTAAAGATAGAAAACTTATCACTTCCTGAATGAAGACTGATTTTATAACCGAAGTATTTCGCGATATTGCAGTGTACTCGAAGATCTTTCCTAAAATCATCGACCTCGCCGATGTAGTCAACGCCCTTCTCAAATTTGCCTACAAAGCGTGGCGCTATGCTGGTAATCCGAACATCCCGTTTTCTTAATTCATTGGCGACGAAAAAGTGTCCCAAAGGACTTGTAATCTCTGAGGTCTCATCAAGAGAAATTTCAAAATCGATCGGCATGGGCCGTCCTTTTATTTGCTTTTTATAGATGTATTCGATGAAATCGAGCGCGTCGCTGTAAATGTTGTTTATTTCCTGCAAAGAATGTCTGCGATCCTTTATGCCGAGGGATTCCATCACAGGCTTATAAGAGCGGTATTCGTCTTTTAATGATTCGTTTAACACCCGTTTTCTGTTTTTATTGCCAAGAACATTCGAACAGTCGAGCGTAATCATTGAGACGCCGAGATCGAGCGCCTCCTCAACATCGCCTGCTTCTTTCAAATGATCCGCATCAGCTCCAAAACCGCCTTTATAACCGGTCTGAAGAACACCGTACACAACATCATCCAGCACATCGTTCAGGGTACGACCTGTCAGTGACATCTCGCGTTTGCTCTGCTGAGCGAGAATGGGTTTTACTGAATGATTCTTAATACTCGTGATATGCGCTGGTGTTGTAACTCCAAGCCTGTCGCCAAAACCGAACGTAGGTTGTTCGCACCCAAACGCTTGAGGCCTAGTGTAGTTTAAATGTTTATTGATTATTTGCCTGTTTGCGTGATCACAAGGGCATTTTTTTATACCACCGATAGTTGTCCCGTTCAGTTCATTGATCAGTGGTGCGCTGCCGGTCGCGAAAAGAAAGCGTTCCTTCCCGTGTCTTGCCATAACAGCCAATCCGGATTCGAAACAGATTAACGAATCTTGATAAA
>JAAZJV010000271.1 GCA_012800135.1 Clostridiaceae bacterium
ACTCTCTATCCGACAGAATGCTTCCGGCCGTTGGCGGTAATACTCTCTATCCGATCGCTTTTGATTTTTCAGGCATATCCTAATCGTCGTCCGGCGATCGTGTCAGAAGCTTGAGCAAAGTATTACCGGTACATTTCCGGATGATTGCGCCTTATATCTTCGAAAGATGCGCGTGCAACGTTGTATGTTTCCTCAAAGTCTTCATCGGAAAGCGCACAGTTCACGAAGAGGTTGTGATGGCTGCTTATGAATACGCCGCGCGGCACCATGCCGCCGGTCAATTCCTGCATGAGGAACGAGGAATCGTCATCGTCAAGTGTTAGGAAAGGCATCGAAAGCTCACCGGTCACGTTGAGTTTGAAACCGCAATCCGAAGCCGCTGTCTGCATAGCATGAGCAAATTTTTCGCCGTTGGCCTTTAGAATCGCCGGTCCGTCGATTTCGTGTAAAAGCGTAATACACTTGATGGCGGCTGCCATAGGAACAGCGGACAGCCAATAGCTTCCCGTCGTGAAAACAGAGCTTACTGCGCTCTTCAATGCCGCGCTGCCGCATAGAGCCGAGATGCTGTAACCGTTAGCAATCGCCTTGCAGAAGCAGATAAGATCCGCTTTGAAGCCATAGTAATAGTCTGATCCGCGGAGATCTAGTCGGAAACCGCAACGCACGTCGTCGCAAATGAGGACAATACCCAGTTTTGTGCAAAGATCTCGCACCGTTTTCCAGAAATCAGGAAGCGGGAGCTGAGACGGATCAATCGCTCGGTGATCGTAAGGAGTCGAGATAACGCCGGCAATTTCATTCGGGTAAGCATCAAGCACCTTGCGGAACGTATCGATATCGTTGAACGGAATCGTGATGATGTTGTCGACATCTTCGAAAAGGACGCCGGGATAACCGACATCAAGCATCCACGGCATCACGCCGTGATATCCTCCGACAAATTTGACGATCTTTTTACGACCGGTCGCGGCGCGCGCAGAGATCATCGCGAGATTTGTCACATCGGTGCCGTTCTTGCAGAACATCGCCCAATCTGCGCTGTCAACGGTGTCAACCAAGAGTTCCGCCAACTCCACCATTTTCGCAGAGGGAAGCGTTACACAATTGCAGAGATCCATTTGCTCCTTCGCTGCTGCATCAACCTCCGGATGGTTATACCCGAGAATGTTCGGTCCGTAAGCATTCAGGTAGTCAATAAAACGGTTTCCGTCGATATCCCAGAAGTAGGAGCCTTCTGCGCGATCCACATAGAAAGGATAGGCGCTGACCGGAATGAAACAGCCGTTTGCCGGACCCATGTGACCGTAAATGCCGGCGGGAATCACCTTTACAGCACGGTCAAAGAGAGCTTTACTTTTTTCATACGTATACATCGTTTCAGTCCTCTCTATTACCCAAGGTAGTTCGGCACCAGACCGAGCAGCCTGTTCAAATTGTCGATCATGGGAATCCTGCCCCGGAAAGCGAGCGCTCCCGTACCAATGCAGCCGAAGCTGTCGAGCGTTCCGTTCAAAATGCCGGAGGCCGTCTCCATAGAATCAAAAAGCATGAGTGCGCGCGCATTGTGATTTTTGCCTTTGAACGTCTCTAACCTGCCCTGTTGGCAATGAAGCTGAATGGCAAACTCATCACCGACAACAATGTTGATTATGCCGTCTTCGATGTGACGCGCGACATGCATAGCGATTTTATCGTATCGAGCGATCTCAGGAATCGCATAAAATGCCGTGTAAGCGAGCATTTTTGTGCTGGCGTCTCGATAACTCTTGTCGTTTTGAAGACGTTCCGTGTCCGGTTGCAGATAGTAAGATAGGCGATCTGCCAAAGCGGTAAACGTCTTCTTTAAAAATGATATGTGTCGCAATCCTTTAGTAGGTATCGGATTTTTCTTTCCCTCAATCATAAGGTTTAGGTGTTCGTGCGACGTGAATCGAAGGTTCATATCATACGACAGTCCATCACCTCGAGAGGCCTTGCAAGTGCCCTGTTGAAAGGCCAGCACCATCTTATCAATCTCCGGCACAGAAAATTGGATTGCCACATTCGATGCGGCAATAAGTTCCTTCGACGTTACATCCAATTCACATAGATTTTCCATGTTCCGTAGCACGGCATGTACATTGCACGCCGCCTTAGCTTTTTCATTCATCGTCGATCACATCCTCTCCTCACGGTGCGCTGCTCGAAAAACACTAACTCGCATCATAGAGCGAGCGCTCACTCTATGGTATTGTTAATGTAATATGAAATGTAGGGAGTGTCAACTGTTTTTTTGCATTCTGCATATCAAAACATGTAAAATCGATCGGCTTTTGATGCACTTGTTAGAAAAAACATTGTCTCTTTGCAAGAAAGCTGATAATATTAGTTAGCTTTATCCGACAGCAACGATGTGGAGGTAGTTGTATGATCATCGGTATCCCAAAGGAAATTATGCCCGGTGAGGATCGTGTGTCCTCGTCACCGGCAACCGTCGCTCAAATGGTTAAAGACGGGCTTACGGTTCTCGTCGAAAAAGGAGCAGGAGATGGCGCCTTCTATCATGATGATGCTTATATGGAAGCAGGCGCAGAGGTCGTCTCTTCGGCGCAGGAGTTATACGATCGCTCAGACGTTATCCTTAAAGTTAAAGAACCTTTGTTCAACCATGACGTTAACAAGAGCGAAGTCGACATGATGCATAAAGGACAGCTTCTGATCACCTTTATTCACCCTGCGGCGCCCGCGAACCACAAGATGGTGCAGGAATTGGCCAACGCCGGTATCAACAGTCTCGCGATCGAAGGAGTTCCGCGTATTTCACGTGCTCAAAAGATGGACGCGCTGACCTCTATGAGTACTTGCGCCGGCTATAAAGGCATTCTTCTTGCCGTGAACGCCCTCCCCAAATTTGCACCTCAGATGTTTACGGCTGTCGGCATGATTAAGCCGATCAATGTGCTCGTCATTGGCACCGGCGTCGGCGGGCTTCAAGCCCTTGCTACCGCAAGGCGACTCGGTGCAAAAACCTTTGCCGTAGACATACGGCCTGCTGCCATGGAAAATGCTCAGTCTCTTGGTGCGACTGTTATCGATGTTGAGGTTCCGCCTGAAGAGGCCATCGGCAAGGGCGGATATGCGCTCACCCTGTCGGAAGAGCGTCTCCGGCAAGAACGAGAAATTTTGGCTCAACATATCAAAGACATGGACATCGTCTTCTCATCGGCTCTTGTTCCCGGAGAACTTGCTCCAATTCTCATAACCGAAGATATGGTCAAGACAATGAAACCTGGCTCAGTGATCGTAGATATCTCTATCGATCAGGGCGGCAACTGCGAAATTACGCCGCCAGGCACTGTCGAAGTGAAGCACGGCGTGCATTGTTTCGGAATAAAGAATATTCCCGGCCTGCTTCCGGAAAGCGCAACGTGGCTCTACGCCCAAAACATCTACGCGCTCTTGAAATACCTTATTAAAGACGGTGAGATTGTCCTTGATCGCGACGATGAAATCATCAAAGACGCCCTTACCACTTACAACGGCGAACTCGTTCACGAGGGCACCCTCAAAGCCATTGAGAAGTTAGGCCATTGATCTGCTGATCTATTTGCCTTTCCGGCATCTCGAGTCATGCCATAGTGACAGGTCTTGCCATGGCGGGAACTGTCGCCAAAAGATACACATCCGCAGGAGTCATTTGTAGCCATGGTGAGAGCTGAGACCACAAGAAGACTTGTGCCTGAATTAAAGGATTTCTCCAAGGTGCGCCGCGACAAAAAGCGGCGTTGCCTTGTCGGTTGAAGTCCTAACAGCAGCGTTGCCCTATTTGGTTGGAACTTTTGAAAGACAACTTTGACTTGTCGAATGAAAACTAATTGCAGGAGGGCTTTTCAGCCTAATCATAGAATTACCGGCCGTCGCTTCCGCGATATTGTGCAAGCGAACATAAACATTTCAAGGAGAGAGACAATATGACAACCACACAAGGCATCCTTCTTGCCGTTTTTGTTGTGGCGACACTCGTTGGTTATAAGATCATTAACCGTGTACCTAGTCTTCTTCACACGCCGCTCATGTCCGGAATGAATGCCTTTTCCGGAGTCACAGTGCTTGGCTGTCTGTCAGCAACAGCGCTGGCGGCACACTGGGGAAGCAAGACATTAGGATTCATCGCAATCGTACTGGCCATGATTAACGTCGTCGGAGGATTCGGCGTAACCGACCGCATGTTGAGAATGTTCCATCACAGCGACCAGCAAAAAGAAGGGAATAATGAGTAATGTTGTTACAAGCATTTTCCCTTTCAGGCGTGTCATTGCCACTCTTATTAAGTGTTGAATCGGGAATCTCTAAGCACGATATCATCTACTACGTCTGCGCCGGTATTCTAACACTCCTCGTACTCGTCGGTATCGCCATGATGAGCAAGGTGGAGAAAGCTGTCGCTGGAAACCGTCTCGGAGCCGTCTCCATGCTGCTTGCCATTCTGTTGACGCTCTGGTATTTCGATATTTTCAGTGCTGTTGAGTGCTGGATAGCTATGCTGGTCGGCACAGTTATCGGGATCGTCATTTCCATCAAAGTCAAAATGATTGAAATGCCGCAGATGGTAGGCTTGCTCAACGGTTTCGGCGGAGCGGCGTCAATGCTATCCGGTATCCTGACGCTTATCGCGTCATCCCCGCAGACTGATATGTTTTCTCTTGTCACTGCCGGACTTGCCATTTTTGTCGGTTCGCTCACCTTTACAGGCAGTGTCGTCGCCGCAGGTAAACTGGCCAAATGGCTGCCGCAAAAACCGGTCATACTAAAAGGCCATCAGAGCTGGACGATACTGACGCTTTTGCTCTCCCTAGCGACAGTGATACTCCTCGCACTTCCTAATGTTCTTGCCAGCACACCGCTCAAAGCCCTCTTTATTATTCTATGCGCTATCCTTTCCGGCTTGTTTGGTGTAATCTTCTCAATCCGGGTAGGCGGGGCGGATATGCCGATCACCATCTCGCTGTTGAACTCTCTTTCCGGCGTCGCCGGTTCGATTGCCGGTATGGCGATCTCTGACCCGCTTCTCGTCGCGGTCGGGGCGATTGTCGGTGCTTCCGGACTTCTCTTGACGCAAATCATGTGTCGCGCGATGAACCGTCGCCTAGGCGATATTCTGCTCGGGAAGACTTCAACGCCCGCGATAAAAGCTGACGCGAAAAAAGATTCTTCTAAGGAAGATGATAAAGCCGACGCAGCTACCGATGAAGCTCTCACAGACTCAGCCCCTGAAAAGGTGCTGACACCTGTTGAACAAGGCGGCCGCCTGCTTGCTGACGCCAAGAAGATCATCATCGTGCCGGGTTACGGCATGGCGCTCTCGCAGGCACAATCTTCGGTCAAACAGTTGACATCCGAGTTGGAGCAAGCCGGCCGGAACGTCGAATTTGCCATCCATCCAGTCGCAGGGCGCATGCCGGGACACATGAACGTGCTGCTTGCGGAAGTCGATATTCCGTATGACAAACTCCATGAGATGGACGATATCAACGAAGACTTCAAGGATGCCGACGTGGCTCTTGTGATCGGCGCCAACGACGTCGTTAATCCCGCGGCCAACACAGCGGAAGGCACGCCGATCTACGGCATGCCGATCCTCAACGTCGCCGATGCGAAGAATGTCATCATCTGCAATTTCGACACTCAGCCCGGATACGCCGGTGTCGACAACCCTCTTTACGATGAGGAAGAAAACACGCACGCCGTCCTCGTGCTCGGTGACGCGAAAGACTCTCTCCGCGAAATCTCTGAAGCTTATCGCGAAGCCTGCAAAGGTTTAGAAGACACTTATAGAGCTGGCGATACTGCCGTGGAAGATGCTCCTGAAAAGATGCTTACTCCGGTCGAACAAAGCGGTCGGCTGCTCGCAAATGCCAAGAAGATCATCATCGTGCCGGGTTACGGCATGGCGCTCTCGCAGGCACAATCTTCGGTCAAACAGTTGACATCCGAGTTGGAGCAAGCCGGCAGGAACGTCGAAATTGCAATCCATCCTGTCGCAGGACGCATGCCGGGACACATGAACGTGCTACTTGCCGAAGTCGATATTCCGTATGACAAGCTTCACGAGATGGACGATATCAACGACGACTTCAAGGACGCAGACGTGGCGCTTGTGATCGGCGCCAATGACGTCGTCAATCCCGCGGCCAACACAGCGGAAGGCACGCCGATCTACGGCATGCCGATCCTCAACGTCGCCGATGCGAAGAACATCATCATTTGCAATTTCGACACTCAGCCCGGATACGCCGGTGTCGACAATCCGCTGTACGATGAGGAAGAAAACACGCACGCCGTCCTCGTGCTCGGTGACGCGAAAGACTCTCTCCGCAGTATCGCCGAAGCTTACCGCGAGGCATGCCAAGACAACTAATTCAATTATTGGAAAGCGAGGGATCAAAATCCTTCGCTTTCTAAACACAGTAAAGCCGCCCAATACAAGTTCGCATGGTCATGATCGACGAAGAAGTGGTTGAAAAAGTGTGGGAACCAATACACATTCACACGATCAATTAATTTGACAAGATCGTGTGAATAACCTAATTATGGAAGTGGGGAGCCCAAAACACAGAAAGGACGGCACATATGCATAACATCACCGATTCAACGGAGAACTATCTGGAAGCCATCTATGTCATGAGCAAAAAAACCGGATCGGTTCGTTCTATCGATATTGCACGCTTTCTTGATGTCACAAAAGCTTCCGTTAGCGTCGCGATGCGCAAATTACGCGAAGCCGAATACATCAGCATGGCACGTGACGGCATGATCACATTACTTCCCGATGGATTGAAGATTGCCGAACGCACATATGAGCGACACGTCTTGTTGCGCGCTTTCCTGATACACCTCGGGGTCGACGAGGAAACGGCAGACAAAGACGCTTGCAAAATCGAGCACGCCCTCTCGCGCGAAAGCTTCGAAGCGCTTCAAAGACACGTTCAGGAAATCGATCTCCAAGCACCGGAAATATAGCGTTTCTTGCAGTACATCCTGCGCTTTGGTACTGTTTTCCTCTCAGTATTTCCTACAGGCGCCCACACGTCTCCATTTGTATGTTGCGCTTTAACCTCACTTATCTGTGATTTTTCTGAGCACACGTTTTTCCAGTTAAAAAATAGTACTTGACATCGCTTGATCGGAGTACTATGCTTTAACTGTACTATGTGAACTAGTACAGAGCAAACGGCCGACATGAGGAACTCACATGATTTATCCGGACATCCATCTGAAAAGCACCGTTCCCCTCTATTTGCAGATCAAGCGCTATTACCAACGCATCGCCGCACTTGGCCTGATAGAGGCCGAAGATAAACTGCCTTCCGTGCGCGAACTTGCCAGCGAGCTCGGCATCAATCCCAACACCGTACACAAAGCTTACAGTGAATTAGAGCTCGAAAACGTCATCTATGCCGTACCGGGAAAGGGTTATTACCTCCGCAACCGTCCGGCCGACGAACCATCTTTTGAGGAAGAAGAAATTCTCCGCCATTTCAAACAAGCGCTTCAGGTCGCATGGACAGGCGGCATTTCAGAAGAGGAACTTCACGATTTGCTCGATGAAAGCATCCGCGCATCGAAACAACAAAGACGCTCCGGTCAACATGATTGAGCAATGTGACATCATATTGCGAGGAAAAAACGTCAATGAGGGACAGACAACAATGAATGTTGCCGAACGACATCCTCTGGCGAAGGGAAAATATTGGAAGAAAAGAGCCATTCAACTCGCGTAACATCCCGTGGCACAGGGATTACATTTGCACTCGCAGTTAGTATTCTGTCAAACGATAACGACATCTTGGACTCAGAGAATACAAAAACATAACTTCTAAATGAGATTACGATGAAAAGGAAACCGCAAACTATGCATAACTTCAAGCAACATATTGAAACTTCAGAAACTGTGGCGGAGGAATCGTCATCTCCTCCCATTCTGAGAGCGGACAACATCAGCAAAACATTCGGTTCAGTCAGAGCGCTGGACCGTGTTACTTGCTCCATTGCCGGAGCATCGATTTTCGGTTTGATCGGCTCCAACGGTGCCGGTAAATCGACCTTCCTGCGCTTGGCTGCAGGTGTCTATCGCCCTTCTTCCGGACGCATGTTGTTTTCAGATCAGCCAGTCTACGAAAACCCGAGCGCCAAACAAATGATTCAGTTCGTCGCCGATCAGCCATTTTTTCACTTCGAAAATCTCAAGAAAATGTCGGCACTCTATCGCTCCTTATATCTCGGATGGAATCAGGAGCTTTATCAGGAGCTGATGCAAATTTTCCCGCTTCAAGAAGACCAGCCTTTTAATCAAATGTCAAAAGGCATGCGCCGTCAGGCAGCTGTCATGCTGGCTGTCGCCGCCAAACCGCGCCTCCTGCTTCTCGATGAAGCGTTTGACGGCTTGGATCCTGTCATGCGTCAAAACCTGAAACGTATCCTCGCTCGCCAAGTCGGGGAGTACGGAATGACTGTCCTCATCGCTTCTCAGAATTTAAAAGAACTTGAGG
>JAAZJV010000272.1 GCA_012800135.1 Clostridiaceae bacterium
GATAGAGGGAGCTGTTTTGTTTTATGACATACAGTTGCTTTCTGCCCAGATAGCTCAGTTGGTAGAGCAGCGGACTGAAAATCCGCGTGTCGTTGGTTCGATTCCGATTCTGGGCACCAAAAAGCCGAGCATCCTGTGAACAACTGGATGCCGGCTTTTTAATCTTTCCCTTCGATTATTTTCAGCGTACAAACGTCCAATTAAAATTAAAATATAATAATTTACAACGGGTTTCAGAATATACACGCTTTAAGTCATAGAAATCCGTAAAAGGGTGTTGTATTTGTTATGACACAGATCTTCCGATCAACGTAACATGCGGAACCTTTCGATGAAAGAATCCCCTACTCTCTTATCCGAGTCATCAAAGGGGCTGTATTCATTCGTGAAAAGCGAAACCTGTCGATGGCAAGTGTTTTGCCGCTTTTACTCTCCGCACTCCCCGAAGTGTTTATGTTCGTGACAGACGGAATCAGTCAATGGTAGGTGGCTTTGCGGCGTTTTTACTCTCCGCACTCACCATAGTGTTTATGTTCGTGGCAGACAGAGCCGGTCGATTTTAGCGTCCCTTTCATGTAAGCTTTGACTGCTTCTTCGGCATCGCCTCGCGCACCAACGATCACTTCAATGTTTCGCTCGTTAAAAATGGTCACAGCGCCGCCGCCCATACCGCCGCTGATGATAACATTCACACCGCGATCGGCAAGAAAGTTAGGCAGATATCCCGGACGATGTCCCGGATTAGCAACGCTTTCACGCGCAACTATCTCACCATTTTTAACATCAAAAAGCAGAAAAGCCTCACAATGTCCAAAGTGCTCCGTAACCTCTCCGTTGTCGCTTGCAACTGCAATTTTCATCATGTTTCATTGTCCTCCATGTTCAAAAAGTATATTTATCGTCTTATCATAGACTTTTTTAACCGCTCGACCCGACGCGCAATCGATATCGACAATGGTCTTGCCATGATTGATCGCTTTGACAGCATCCTTGTCAAACGGTATTCGTCCAACAAACGGCAGCGCCTGTTCTTTACAAAACGCTTCTATTTTTTCCGTATTCTCTATGCCGGTGTCATATTTATTGACGCACACGGCAATCTTCGTTCGGCTCCGTTCGGCCATCTGAATAATGCGCTCCATGTCGCTCATCCCGGAAAGCGAGGGTTCCGCGACGACGAGAACCATGTCGACGCCGCTTAGCGACGCGATCACGGGACAGCCAATTCCGGGAGAGCCATCGATGATGGCAAGGGGAGCATCGTCTGTATTGGCGACCATACGCTTTTTCACTTCGGTAACGAGCAAACCGGATGTGCCACTGCCCATTTCAAGCTGTGCCGTCGAAAATACATTTTCGTCATCTTTGTAGAGCATCATTTCACCGGCGATCTTCGGAACCATCTTAATCGCACCCACAGGGCAGACATATTCGCAAACGCCGCAACCTTCACATGCGTAAGGATTAACGACGTAGGCTCCATTATCGACGTCATTGTCGACGTCATCGCATGAAATGGCATCGCATGAAATGGCATCGAATCGGCAATGCGTTTCACATTGACCGCATTGTATACACAAGTCGTTTCGAATCTTCGCTACATCTAATCCGTAATAATCCTTCTTTTCCGGCTGTGTCGTCCATTCAGTGATGAGATGCAAGTTCGGCGCGTCAACATCGCAATCGGCATAGGCCTTCGCTTCAGAAAGTTTAATGAAGGCGCTAGCGACGGTGGTCTTCCCCGTACCGCCTTTGCCGCTAAGTATGAGAAGTTGCTTCATGTTGCACCTCCTCTATCACTCGATCAAGCAAACTTGAAAAGAGAAGTCGATATTTTTCGCTTTTTCTTACAGCAATATCGGCCTGAGCATTCAATCTCCCAAGCTCTGCATCAAAAGGCAGACGCGCCAAGATCGGGATATTTCTTTTTTCACAGAACGCTTCGACCGGATGATCATCCCCGAGACTTTTATTCAGTACGATGCCGAAAGGCTTATCAAATAAAGTAACCAATTGATAAACCAATTCAAGATTATGTAAGCCGAACACAGTAGGCTCGGCAACCAAAATGCAATAATCGGCATCTTGAATGCTTTCCATGACCATGCACGCGGTTCCGGGCGGACAGTCAATCAGCGTTA
>JAAZJV010000273.1 GCA_012800135.1 Clostridiaceae bacterium
TGAGCAATGATCAGTGCCGACAAACTGGATATCTCCGCAGGCAAGCCCGTCCCAAAGAGGCTCTTGATGACTTTTATCGCGCAACGGCGGACTCATGATATACTTCGCGGCTTCGAAATCTTCGGACATTTCTGTGCCATAGCGCGTATTGTCAAGTAGCAGGTACTGCGGACAAGTTTCCGCAATAACATCGATCCCGGACGATCTCGCCTTCAAAATCGCGTCCAATCCGTCCGCCGTAGAAAGATGGACGACGTAATGATCGGCATGAAGCAGCGCATTGACCGTTTCCAAACGCGTGATCGCCTCTTCCTCAAACACCGGTGGTCGCGTCCACTGATGATACCATGGCGACGTGTTCCCTCGCGCTTTCGCCTCTTTGACGAGCACATCGATGAGAAGACCGTTTTCACAATGAAAACCGACCGTCGCGCCGAGCCGTTTCGTCTCTGAAAGCGCGTCGTAGATCTCATCTTCCTGCAGCATCATGTTGTTTTTGTAGGCCATATAGATCTTGAACGAAGAGATGCCGCCTTCAACAATGGAAGCCATTTCGCTTTTCAGATCCGCGTTCCATTCGGTCAGCGCCATATGGAATCCGTAATCGATATAACAGTTGTTTTCCGCTTTTTTATGCCACCGGGCGAGTCCCTCGGCCATCGATTCGCCATGGAACTGCGTGGCAAAATCGAGCACCGTTGTTGTGCCTCCGTAGAGCGCAGCGCGCGTACCCGTCTCAAAATCATCGGCCGTCACTGTCCCCATCGATTCGAGCTGGAGATGCGTATGCGTCTCGATGCCGCCGGGAAGCACGTAGCATCCCGAGCAATCGAGGGTGCGCTCTCCCTCTTCCGGTTCAAGCTGTCCTGTTTCCGCGATGACACCGTCGCGAATCCGAAGATCGCCTACATACGTCTTGTCGGGCAAGACGATATGACCGTTTCGAAGCAGTACACCCGTCGCGTCGTTTTTCTTATCAACTATCATTAAATGCCGTCCCATACGATGGCAGCGCGCTCTCTTGTACGTGCGTACACCGCTTCTTCGTCAATCGTCAAGATTTCACGATTGCGCATTACCGTCTTGCCGTTGATGATGACATCGTTCGTCATGCGACCGAAGGCGCCGAACAGCAGATGGCCTTTCCAGTTATTAGCGCCAAACGGCGTATAAGGCACATAGTCCAGCGTAATCAGGTCTGCGGCGGCACCCGGTTTCAACATGCCGATCGGGCGTTTGAAGAAGTATGACGCAATCACCGGGTTGTAATCGAACTGCATGGTAAGCGCCTCGCCGAAGCCGTGAGTCGGATCGGACAGACGATGCGACTGCAGGATTTTCGCCACTTTCATCGATTCGAACATATCGTGCGTATACGCGTCTGTACCCAAGCCCACAGGAATGCCGCGCTTAAGCATTCCGACTACCCTCGGCGCGCCGATCGCATTGCCCATGTTCGACATCGGGTTGTGTACGACTTTCGTCTCTGTGTCTTTCAGAATGTCGAGCTCGCGATTGTTGACATTGACGGCGTGAATCGCCAGCGTATCCGGACCGAGAATGCCCCATCCCCAGAGACGATCGACCACTGGGCAATCGTATTTTTTGAGCGAATCGTACTGGTCCTCGCGACCTTCCGCGACGTGGACATGGTAGCCGCCGTTGACGCCTTCCATCGCCTTTTTGATTTTTTCCATCGTCTTGTCGGAAATCGTGAACGACGCATGCATGCCGAACATGCCCTTGATCATATCTTGGTCATCCGTATTGACGGCTTTCATGAAATCGACGTTCTCTTCGATCTCTTCGTCAGTGATAGCTTCACCGTCGCGATCTGATGTCTCCAAGGAGAAGGATGCACGGATACCGATGTTCTTTGCCGCTTCTGCGAGCGCAAAGAGCGATCCTTTTGCGGCATGCGGACTCGCGTGATGATCAAAGAGAGTCGTCACGCCATTACGGATACTTTCGATATACGTAAGATATGCTGACAATGTATTGTCTTCCATCGTCAGACGACGATCGAGCGCCCACCACATGTTTTCAAGAATTTCAGGGAAGTTGGTCGTCGGGCCGGAGACGCTCATGCCACGCGCGTAGGCGCTATAGATATGTGTGTGCGCGTTGATCATGCCCGGCATGATCACACGGCCTTCAGCATCGATAAATTCATCTTCAGGGTATTTTTTTCGCAAGTCCGCCGTCTCGCCGATCTGATCGACGGAATCTCCCTTAATGCGGACAGCGCCGTCTTTAATATACGGATGTTCGGCATCATTCGTCAGTAGATAGCCATTGCCAATAATCATGATATACTCCTTTTTTAAATCAACAGCAACCGCATTCTCTTTTCGTTGCCGTTGTATTTCGAGGATTTTCAAAAACTCTCGAAAACTTCTTTCTCTCATCCTTGCGTTCAGCTTGAAAGACTCCTCACGCCGGAAGAATGTTCCGCTTTTGTTTTCACCTATATCACGTCCGGTCAGTAATAACCGCCACCGCATTGTCCATTGATCTCGTTTTCCGGTCTTTATAAGCACGCATCATGACCGTATGAACACCGGAAATATCACGATCATCTTAGGATTCAACATTTGGTGCGACGGAACTACTCCCGATCGTGCGAACAACCAATAAACAGCCAGGGCTCCTGATCCTCCAAGGCGAGGATCACGTCGGCCATCTGATCGTCGAGGTCTGTTTCAAGCGCGCCTTTTTCCACATTGAGGATGCGACCGCGTTCATCGCGGATGAGATAGCTGCCGTCTTCTTTTTTCAGGAAACCGATATTGTCCGAATCGTCGAAATCTTCCTTTGACCAGAACAGCGTCAGCTTATCCTTATACGGACGACCGCTGTGCGGACAGAACGTCGCGCAGTTGCCGCACTCATTGCAGAATCCGTCGATATGTACGATCTGCGCCTCGCGGTCAAAACCGTCCACATGAATGGCGATATTGGCGCGGTTCGGACATACTTCCGTACAAACGCGGCAGACCTGCGAGCAGTGGAGGCAACGCTGTCCTTCTTCCTCCGGAACTTTCGGAAGCTCCAGCATGCCTCGTTTTGCGACGATGTCTTTCTCATTTAACGCCACTTCAACGCGTACGAAGTCGTTTGGAAGCTCCTCGCGATCTAAGATATCGAGCGCCGCTTTTTTGGCATCGCCCATCGCAGAAACAACGGTGGACGGTCCCTTTCGACAATCGCCAATCACATAGACGCCATCTACCGAAGATTCCATCGCATCTGACACATAGGGATTCCCCCATTTGTCGCATTCAAGTCCCCACGTTTCAAACATGTCACCGATCACGGTGGAGCCTGTGGCGCCGATCACCGTGTCAAAAGCCAGCTCTTCGTACTCGCCGGTACCGAGACACGCACGGCGGCCTGATTCATCGAAATCGCCCAGTCTCTGTTTTTCACAGACAAGCGTTTTGCCGTCATATGAACGAGGTGCAAGCAATTCGCGCCAGAAGACACCATCTGCCATTGCGCCGTCCCACTCATCCTGCGATGCGGGCGCGTACATTTCTGTGCGACGGTACACGATAGTAACATCAGGATTGCCTTTCATGCGCTTTGCCGTGCGCGCCGCGTCCATCGCGACGTCGCCGCCGCCGACGATAGCGACACGGCGTCCAAGATCTTTCGCACCGTTTTCTTTCACATCGATCAGGAAATCGAGCGCGTCGATCACCTTATCGCTGCCTTCGCGGACGGGAGAGCGGCCCTTGCCCCATGCGCCCGTCGCCAAAATGACGTAGTCATAGACATCTTCCAGCGCCGCGGGATCATCTACTTTCGTATTGAAATAAAAGCGCACGCCGACAGCCTTTGCCATACGATAATCGCGGTCGATATCTTCTTCTGAAATGCGGAACGACGGGATCGCGTAACGCACAATGCCGTGTGATGCGGCACGCTGTTCATATACGTCGACCTCAACGCCATTACGACGAA
>JAAZJV010000274.1 GCA_012800135.1 Clostridiaceae bacterium
AACCTGCGAATGCGGGAGTCAAAGTCCCGTGCCTTTACCACTTGGCTACACCCCAACGTTTTACAAGCCAAATATGGGGTGGAATATGGGACTTGAACCCACGACCTCCAGGGCCACAACCTGGCACTCTGACCAACTGAGCTAATTCCACCATCTCATTCAGAAAAGGCTTCATGTATTCTAGCAAGCGATTTTAACGCTGTCAAGGATTTGACGGGAGGCGCCAAAACGTGGGAAACTTAGGAGGAAAGGGCAAGGTATATGAGTCAAACCTACGATAATACAAGCATTTCTCAACTTAAAGGTCCGGATCGTGTCAGACTGCGCCCGGGCGTCATGTTCGGATCAGATGATCTCCGCGGCTGTCAGCAGGCGTTCTTTGAGATCTTGTCGAACTCGATCGATGAGGCGCGCGAAGGGCACGGTAAAGTGATCTCGATACGGCGCTACGAAGATTTTTCTATTGAAATCACCGATCGCGGACGCGGTATTCCTCTTGATTTCAACCCGAATGAGAATCGTTACAACTGGGAACTTGTCTATTGCGAACTTTATGCCGGCGGGAAGTATAAGACCAATCTAGGTATGAATTATGAATACAGTTTGGGTTTAAACGGCCTTGGCGCCTGTGCCACACAGTACGCATCGCGCTGGTTTGATGTCTCTGTCTGTCGTGACGGGTACCTGTATGAGTTGCATTTTGAGCGCGGAGTCAACATCGGCGGACTTAAGAAAACAAAAACGAATCGAACGACGACCGGTACAACACAGCGTTGGCTTCCCGATGACGATGTTTTTACCGATATCGAGATTCCCGCATCGTATTTTGTAAGTACGCTCAAGCAACAAGCCGTCGTGAATAGGGGCGTAACTTTTGAGTTCACAGATGACGTTGAATCGGTCAAGGAAACCTTCTGCTATCCGGAGGGCATTCTCGGAATGGTACAGGAAATGAACGAGAATGGACTCACTAAAGCCGCATACTTTACCGGTGAGGGGAGAGGCCGTGATCGGAAAGATCGTGATGATTACAACGTCAAGTGCGAAGTGGCTTTTGCGTTCAACAATAACGTCAACAGCCTGACGTATTACCACAACTCATCTTGGCTTGAGTACGGCGGATCGCCTGATCGCGCAATTCGATCGGCATTTCTTTCGGAGTTTGACGCCTTCCTGAAAGATGAAGGAAAATATCGCGCCAATGAACCTAAAATCACGTTTGGCGACATTGAAGAAAGCCTTATCCTGATTACCAGCTCGTTTTCAACGGTCACAAGCTACGAAAACCAGACGAAGCGATCCATTAATAACCGGTATATTCAACGCTTTATGACGGACCTCATCCGTCGGAATGTGCATGTGTGGTTTCTTGAACATCGCGAGGATGCTCTTCGCGCTGCCGATCAAGTCCTGCTTAACAGGCGAAGTCGTGAAAAGGCAGAGAAAACGCGTTTAACTGTCAAAAAAAGTCTCATGCAGCAACTCGATGTTTCGACTAGGGTGCGTCTCTTTGTCGACTGTCGTACGCAGGATGTCAGCAAGCGCGAGCTATATATTGTGGAAGGCAACTCCGCACTGGGGTCGGTTAAGATGGGTCGCGATGCGGAGTTTCAGGCCGTCATTCCTGTTCGCGGGAAGATCTTGAACTGCCTCAAGGCTGATTATCAAGCGATTTTCAAGAATGACATCATCATGGATCTCATCAAAATTTTGGGATGCGGCGTCGATCTTCCGAAAAAATACAGCAAAAACATCCCTCCATTTGACATTGAGAAGTTGCGCTGGAATAAGGTCATCATCTGTACGGATGCGGACGTCGACGGTTTTCAGATTCGGACATTGATTTTGGCGATGTTCTATAGGTTAACGCCCGAACTGATCCGCCAACAAAAGATTTTTATTGCAGAATCGCCGCTTTATGAAATTACTCATCGGTTAAAGCATATTGATCGCACGTATTTTGTTTACTCCGATCAGGAAAAAAACGAACTGCTTTCGTCGCTTACGAACGGTTCCGTTCATATTCAGCGTTCCAAAGGTCTCGGCGAGAACGAGCCGGAGATGATGTGGGATACAACAATGAATCCTAGGACACGCCGGCTTGTCGCAGTGATGCCGGAAGATGAAAAGACGATGGAGTCTACGTTTAATTTACTGCTTGGAAGTGACGTTTCGGGTCGGCGTGCTTGTATTGAGGAAACAGGACATCTCTACCTTGAGATGCTCGATGTCGGTTAGTTGCAGCCGCCCCGAATGTAGCTAAAAGTCCCTGTATAATTGATTTTTGAGTGTTTGCATGCCAACACTCGCGTCTTGATGAAGAAAGGAACGAAGGCGTCATGCCAGCTAGAAAACGCAAAAAAGAAGCCGGAGATCTGAAAGGCGCTTTCATCGAGCAGCCGGTTTCGACCACGCTTTACGATAACTACATGCCGTACGCAATGAGCGTTATTGTGTCGCGCGCGATTCCGGAGATTGACGGCTTTAAGCCGTCACACCGAAAATTATTGTATACGATGTACACGATGAATCTGCTCGGCGGGCACCGCGCAAAATCGGCAGATGTTGTCGGACAGACGATGAAACTTAATCCTCACGGCGATCAGGCCATTTACGAGACGATGGTTCGCCTGACAAGAGGCAATGGCGCATTGCTTCATCCGTGGATCGATTCCAAGGGCAACTTTGGCAGTGTAACTTCGCGCGACATGCAGTACGCTGCGTCGCGCTACACGGAAGTCCGTCTTGACCCGTCTTGTGAGGCTCTATTCTCCGGTCTCTCAAAGCAAGCTGTCGATTTCGTCGACAACTATTCCGGTACCATGAAAGAGCCGCTGCTGCTTCCGGCGACGTTCCCGACGATTCTCGTCAACAACAATCAGGGCATAGCGGTCGGCATGGCGAGCAATATTTGCTCATTCAACTTAAAGGAAGTCTGCGAGGCGACGATTGCGCTGATCGATGACCCGGAGGTCGATCTGTTGGATTATATGCCGGCGCCCGATTTCTCTACGGGAGGTTATATTATTTACGATCGCGACCAGATGCGCGATATTTACAATTCTGGAAGAGGTTCGTTTCAGATTCGCGGCGCGGTGGATATCAATCGCAAAGAACGCAGGATTGAAATCAGAGAAATTCCCTATACGACGACGATCGAAGCGATCATTGAAGATATCGCTGACGGTATGAAATCGGGACAATATAATGATGTTGTCAATGTGCGCGATGAGACAGATCTGAACGGCCTTTGTATTACCGTTGAATACCGCGCTTCGACCGATGCCGATGTGTTGCTTCACAGGCTCTTTGATAAGACGCCGTTGCAGAATTCATTTTCATGTAATTTCAACGTGCTTATCAACGGACAGCCCAAAGTTCTCGGTGTTCGCGAAATCCTCAACGAATGGATTCTTTGGCGCAGCGGCTGTATCGTAAGAGAAGCGAAATACGATGCGGCACGTATGCGCGATAGGCTTCATCTTTTGCGCGGTATGGAGAAAATTCTGCTCGACATCGACAAGGCCATTGCCGTTATTCGTCTTACGGAATCGGAAAAAGAGGTGGTGCCTCGATTGATGCAGGCGTTCGATATCGATGAGGTGCAAGCAGAGAACGTCGCTGACATTAAACTTCGTCACTTAAACAGGGATTACATTTTGAAGCGGTTACGCGATATCGATGTATTAGAAAAAGACATTGCAGACCTTGAGCGTCTGATCGGAAGCAAGGCTCGCATCCGCAACAAGATAAAAGCACAACTTGCTGATGTAGCCAAAAAGTATGGTCGAGAGCGTAAAACTGAATTAATCGAGCCTGATGACATAGAGATACCGGAAGAGGAAGATTTGATTCCGAATTACAATACGCGTCTTTATTTGACGCAAGAGGGCTACGTCAAAAAACTTGCCTTGACGTCGCTTCGCGGCAACTTCGAAATCAAAGTCAAAGAAGGCGACAAGCTCATTCAGGAAATCGAGTCGACGAATCATTCTGAACTTTTCTTTTTCACTGATAAGGCTCAAGTTTACAAACTCAAAGCGTGGGAAATTGAGGATCACCGACCGTCTTTGCTGGGTGAATATTCGCCTAATCTGCTCGACCTCGATGAGGGTGAACATGTCGTGTTTATTCATTCCGTTGAGGATGAACAGTTTGACGGTGAATTTTTGTTCGTGTTTCAAAACGGCAAGGGTGTGCGCGTCGATGTAGCGCACTATGAGACAAAACAGCGCCGAAAGAAACTTGTCAACGCTTATAGTGACGCGTCGCCCCTTATCGGTATGGCTTTCATACCGCCCGATGAGGATCCGATATTTGCCATTCGTTCGAAAAAGAATAAGTTGCTCGTCTTTTCGTCGTCATTGATTGTTCAAAAAGCGACGCGCCAAGCGCAGGGTGCGACGATCTTGCGATCCAAGAATGACGTTGTGGTAAGTCTTCTGACCGAAGCGGATCTCCATTTTGTCAAGGATCTCCAATATTATAAAATCGCGAAGATCCCGACAGCAGGAAGATACATTCGAGAAGAGACGATAGAAGCGCGACAACTGTCGCTTATGGACAATGTTTAAGCGCTCCGGCAAGAAGTCGGGTATCTCGACTAAGCAGCACTCTGCCGCGCGAATACGTCAACGGCGGATGATCGCGATCGCCTTAGCGACACTTGTGTCCGCCGTCGCGTTGCTTTGGCTTGTCCTAAGAAAAAACGATCCTGTTGTACCGTACACGTGGCGTGATTTCGAACAAGCTTTCGAGCGCGGCGATGACGACCGAATGATCGCGATGTACGACGAATTAAGACTTTTCCGTGCTGACCTGATCTCTACCGACAGGTCATCTGTCCAATCGGTAATAACGGAAACCGATCAGCTTATCAAACGCGTAGAAGAAAAGGTTGCCTTGCGAGGAAAAGCTCTTCTTTCTGAGGCGGCAAAAGGTGAGAGCTGGACGCCGAAAGAGACGTATCGTATGGCACGTTATGTACCGATTGCGACGCCCCCTTTCTTCGAACATATTCACGCTGTTATCGCTGATTATCTTGAGGGTAACGTCGACGAGAGCACGATCGTCCGATTCGCGGATAATGTGGTAAAGATACTACCTTTTCGACAAGAATTCGGCACATTTTTCAGTGATAAAAGCACAATGACAGCGGCGCGTGAACTGATCGACAAAGTTCTCAAATCGGGAGTCGACAAAAATCGTGAAGAACAGCTT
>JAAZJV010000275.1 GCA_012800135.1 Clostridiaceae bacterium
CCCCATAGGCCGGCAATACCGGGAAGGAAACCGGAAAAAGGAGGCTGCCTTCCGAAATCGCGTTGTGTATATCGCCCTTTCGCATCATAGAAAGAGATAGACATATTAGACCTCTTCGCAAACGGTGATCGAATCGACTAAAAGATCACCTTTTGTACATGAAAGCGTAATGCAGCAGTCCTGAGGCAGATTAGAAGGGTAGAGGCGATGTTCCGGCAAGTTTGCTGTTTCTAAGTCAGCTACTTGAACGTCTAATGTGCCATAGCCTTCTGTTTCTACCTTCTCTACCTCAATCTTAAGTTTTTCACGTGATGCTGTTCGAACAAGATACCCGACGCGGTCGTTTTCAAAAAGATGCAATCTGATCTTTTGATCAGGAGGCTGCGCTTCTCCGTTATATCGACGCCAATCGGGCTCGCCTGTATGTCCGTCGGCAAAATGCAGCGATGCATGGCTGCTTACTCTAAAATGCTCAACTGATCGATCCCTTATTATATGGATATCCTCCCAATTATAGGCGGTAGCCGGAATCTTCAACGATGGACGACGAAGGAGGGCATTTATAACGTTCACGTGGTAGGTCGGAGTTGCTATACATTGGAGAAAATCGTCCATAATCTTCTTAGCTTCTTGCTGTGTTAATAGTCCATGACCTTTTATGTGAGCAATAATCTTGTCCCAATCTGCAGGTCTAGGGAATGTCACAGGAACGTTTGGCGTCTCCATTTTTTTATACGTCCAAAAGCACCAACCGATATCAGAATACTCCAGCATCGGGAAGAGATGAGTGTACCACTCAAGATTATTTTCTCCGCCTTCTCCCATCCACAGCGGAATCTTAAGTCTTGCGGCTGTCAATTTGTAATGTTCGATACTTTCTTGATCGGGATGACTCCAATATTTATGGAATGACAGAAGAATCTGATCCTTTACGTCGTCATGTGTTATGTCGTCGAAAACGGACATGTCCGTTGCCCAATGCGCGCCCTCCAAGACGATGATGTGTCGTTTGTCAATTTTGCGAATGGCGGCGATCAATTTTTTATAGAGAGGCCATAGTTTATGGTTAAGATTCCTGTGCCATTTAGGAAGCGGTTCATTTAGGAGATCGTAACCTCCAATCACAGGTTCGTCGGTATAGCGTTCGGCGATCAAATACCACATTTTAATTAAGGCGTCAGCGTATTGTGGTTCCGTGAACAGTTCGGGATAATCGGACGCACTGTCATCGATATTCTGCCCCGTTTGTCCGCCCGGAGCAGCGTGCATATCGATGAATACGTAAATGCGATGACGACGGCACCAGTCGATGCAGCGATCCACCCATGCCAAAGTGTCTTCGTTGAAGGTGACATGTCCATTTTCATCTACGTTAAAAAGGTGTCGTGCATTGAGAGGGAGTCGAATCGAATTGAGGCCTTGATCTGCAATCCATGCGATGTCATCAGATGTGATAAACGATGCAGCATAGCGCTGCCAAAAGCTTTGAGCGTACTCTTTTCCGCAAAGCGTTTCAATAAGAGCTTCTATGCGTCGGGGACGGTCGCAATCGGTATAAAATTGCCACATGTAGCCTTCCGGCAGAAACCATCCGCCAAGTCCTATGCCGCGAAGCATAATCGGTCGAGTGCCGGCATAGATTTTCTCATCATTAATATGTAAAAAATCCACGTGATCATCCTTTCAAGGAGCCGTCAACGATTCCCTTCAGAATTTTTTTCTGGAAGAATGCGTAAAAAATGATAACGGGGAGAGCAGCTAAGATCAAGGCGCTCAAAATGGCCGTCCAATCGCTGCTGTATTGCCCGAATAGCGTGTTCGTAGAAAGTAAAAGCGTGTATTTTTTATTGTCAGAAATGACAATCAATGGGAGCAGAAAGTCATTCCATATCCACAAGGCGTTGGAAATGCAAATGGTAGCTGTAATCGGCTTTAACATCGGAAAAACGACCAGAAAAAAAGTTTGCAACGGGCTACATCCGTCAATACTGGCGGCTTCCTCAATTTCTTTAGGAATGTTCTTGACAAAGCCGTTGTATAGGAAAATGGCCATGCTGACTCCGAGTCCGGCATAGACAAATGCTAGTCCTACAAGGGAATTTTTGATTTTAAGCTGCAGCGTCACTTTGTAAAGTGGGATCATGATAGAGCTGAAGGGGATCAGCATCGAAAAAATGAAGAGTTTAAGCAGAAAACGAGAGAGTTTTGTTTTCGTTCGACATAGACGCCACCCGGCCAGCGCCGAGAAAAGGACGATCAATGCGACACTCAATACGGCGAGGAAGGCGGTATTCAAAAAACTGCGAAGATAATTCATTTTTTCGAATGTTCGCTGGTAGTTCTCAAAATGAAGCTCATCAGGCAAACTCATAACATTAACGAGAAGTTCACGGTTTGTTTTGAATGAATTGATGAGTGCTAAAACGAGGGGAGACAGCGTGAAAAGAGCTGCAATAAAAAGAAAGGCATAAACGAAGATGTTTCCGATTGTTTTATTCTTTCCTACCATTCCTGTTCCTTTCGACTCGTTATTTTGAGCTGTATGGCGGTGACGATTAAGACAATGACAAAAAGGACTGTTGATTTTGCCGTGGCGTAGCCATAGCGAATATTTCCGCGGAATGCTTCCTCGTAGATATGAATGGCGACTGATTGCGTTGCGCGTCCAGGTCCGCCGCCGGTGAGTGTATAGATGACGTCGAAGACTTGGAATCCGGCGTTGAGAGTCCAAAAAATGCAAATTGTCAGTGCATGGCGAATGAGAGGGAAGGTAATTCGCCAGAAACATTGCCAAGGAGATGCGCCGTCTACAACGGCAGCTTCTTTCACATTGTCGGGGACACCCTGTAGCGCGGCGATGTAGATGATCATCAGATATCCTGCCGTCCCCCACGTCGAAACAATGATGATCGCAATAAACGAATAGTTCGGATCACCGATCCATGAGTGATCAAGCCATTTAAAACCGTGATTATCTGCCAGATAGTAGAGTGCTTTCGTGAAAATGAACATCCACATATAACCGCCAATGACCATACTGATCATATTCGGCATATAAAAGATCGTGCGAAAAAATCCTCGCGCTTTCGGACGACTTTCGATGGCAACTGCCAATGTTAGTGCGACAACGTTTGCGACAAGAACAAAGACAATAACGTATTTCATTGTAAAAAGTATGGAATTCCAGAAATACCGATCGCTCAATATTTCGACAAAATTGGAAAAACCGACTATATCATACGTTTTGTTCAAGCCGTTCCAGTTTGTCAAGGCGTAAAAAAAGCCGGATCCTGCCGGATAGAGTTTGAATATGATGTAGACGATCAATGCCGGTGCACAGAAGATGATCAGTTGTAAGTTTTTGATCTTTTTTTGTTGCATCGCTGTCGTCCCATACATGAAAAGAGGGTCTCTCGATAGAGACCCTCTTTCTCGTTAATTCAGGTCGTTAGTTGAGCGCGTTAGCAGCTTTGAAAGCCTCATCCAACCTTGTGATGATGTCATCAACCGTTACGGTTTTCACGTAATATTCTTGCAGCAGGCGGCCCTGTTCATCCGTGACGGACGACGGGAGGACCAAATCCTGATATGCGCGACCTCTGGCGACATAATCAGAAGCATCTGCTACCCAAGAGTACGCTTCATAATCGTGACACGTCGCGAGCGGATTGAAAGAGCAGGATTGGAACAGTCCGGATGAATCCTTTTCATCGAGCACATAATTGGCGAATTTGAGCGCCAGATCCATTTCGCTGCTGCTCGGATGTACGGCAAGCGTCGTAGACGTCGACAAATTGACGCGGGTGCAGTTCGGGTCTTCATTGATGGGGAGTGCAAATACGCCCAGTTCCATATCGGGATTCGTCGTCATAATCGTGTTGGAAGCCCATGTGCCCTGAACGAACATAGCGGCTTTGCCCATGGCGAAATCAGCAGCACCTGCTTCAGAGCCTTGTTCCATCGCACGGTCGGTGCCGTTCTCAATGATCAAATCGATCACATCAAAGATTTCACGCACTTCTTCATAGGATCCCTCGTCTTTATACATGCGCTCCAGCCAATCGTTCAATTTGCCGGAAACGATGTCGCCTAAAGTTAACGCTGTCATGAGTTGCGGTACCCATTGCTCTTGGAAAGCGAGCATGAAGGGCGTATATCCATTCTCTTTGAGAACAGTACAAATATTATTGAGATCGGAAAGTGTGTCAGGAGGCGAAAGGTTCAACTCCGCAAAAATCGCTTTATTGTACAGTACGCCCCAAGCTTGGCTTTCAATCGGCACTGCCAGCAGTTTCCCGTCGATCGTGACGGTTTCTTTTACGTTGTCGTAGATGAGAGAAGCCAGAGGTTGGTCAGAAAGATCATACAAATTGCCGGCTTTATTGTAAGTGCCTAGATTATTGCAGTGGAGCGTGTAAAGGTCAGGCGCATCGTCTCCGGTGAGTCTTGCCTGAAGAACGCTCTCGTATTGATCGCTGCTGGGCATTTCAAGATGGACAGTCACCTCGATATTTTCCTCTTTTAGCATTTTCTCTTCGAATTGTTTGGCGTACGTTTCCCATTGATCCATAAATTGAGGGAAACTCATCATGATGCTCAATTCCGCTTTGCGCGGTTCAGCATCCGTTTTTACCGGATCGGTTTTGACAGGTGCCGGATCAGTTGCCTTTCCGGGGTCCTTTGTTTCTTTCGGGGTGCTCGGTGCACATGCCGCCATCGTCAACAAGACGATAAAAGCCAGTATAATGCTTGCAAATTTTTTCATATTGCTCCTCCTTGCATCATCACGTTAAAGGCAGAAGAGTATTCTCCTCCGCCTTCGGTTGATGTTGTGTTGTTATTTAACACAATTAAAGGATAGAGTGAGTGATGCGATTCGTCATTTTCACGAAAGGAGCTAATCATTGTCTTTTTTTAATCTTTGGACGTCGCCGGGCGTCTTTCCGAAATATTTCCTGAATGTTTTATAGAAGTGTGATTGATTTCGATACCCGACCATGGCGCCGATATCCATTAGCGGCACGTTATATTCCGTGATCAAGGTGTAGGCCTTTTTCATTTTCAATGATGTTACGTACTGTGTAAAGCTGATATTGCGATTTTCTTTAAATGCTTTACTTAAGTACTCTTTAGAGACATGAAAGAGATCGGCAACACGCTGAAGTGTAATGTTTTTCAAATCGTTTTCATCAAGAAAACGACAGACAGCATCGATGTCAAGGCGAGTCTTTTTTGAATGGATTTGCTTGATATGTTCGATGACCGCCATATAGAGGTTACACAAAAACTGAAGAATATCATCAGGTGTAGTGTCGTTGCTGAAAACAAATGATACATTCTGATCTAGAAAG
>JAAZJV010000040.1 GCA_012800135.1 Clostridiaceae bacterium
CTCGAAGAGGCGAAGCAGGAACCTCATATCAAGGACGAAAACGGCGACATCACCCACAATGTGATTTCTGCCAAGATCCCCGCCGGTTCTTATGCCGGCGCAAAATATACCTTGGGCCAGATGATAGGTAATAGTGGCTTCGTATCGGTTAAGTATAATGGTAGTTCGTTCGTGGCAATACCCGACGACACCGGAAAGCTGACCTTTAAGGTGCCTGCCGGCATCTTGGGTCAGGGACAAGATTACATCTTTCAAGGTGAAGATCCTGCTGATACTTTTGCGCTGACGAATTTTGTTAATCAGGTTGTATCCTTGGACTTGACTTCGCCTATTATCACGACGGGAGACTATGAGGTCAAAACCGGTGATGCGGTATTTCTTAAGTTAACGGCTTCAGATTACAATGCAACAACATTAAGCTACAGCATCACAAAGGGCGGGGAGGCAGCTGCCTTGCCTGAAGGCATTACCTACGATCCGGCAGCCAATAAATTTACCGGCAAGACGGCAGATGTTCTTCCGGATGCTCAATTAGGGGATTACACGATCACAATAAGAGCAGAAGATGTCTTCGGAAATGTGTCGACGAAAAATATCACTTTTACGATCAGTCAAAAGCCGACCACAGCTCCCATAACAAAGATCACCCAAATCGCCAATGATGCTCAAGGCAAAGCACAACTTGTCATTGAAGGTAAAGCTGGTGCGCGTCTAAAATTCTACAGCGAGGAAGAAGGTGATTACACAGAAATTTTCATTCCGGGACTTAGCGGAAGTTGGATTAAAGCAGACGGCACGAAACAGGTCGCCATGTCACAAGCGGATGTAAAACGCTTTAATGGCGGGAAAGTTTATGTAACGCAACAGGAAGCAGACAAATTTGAGTCCGATATTACGGATGTTGTCGGTGATCCCATTGAAGACCGGGCAGGAAGTAAGGTCGTCTGGAATGGCGGTGCCATCGTCATCGACAATGTTCCGCCGGTGCCCATTCAAATGGTTGTGCCAAAAGCGGGAACCAACGTCTTAAAGATTGCCAATGCTACGGCTAATCACAGCCTTCCTGATGTAAAGGACATTGACAGAATTGTCCTAGATCTCGGAGACGGTATTGAGCGCAACTTGGTGCGCTTGTATGATGGGACAGGCCAAACAACCGGCGTTTGGAAATGCAACAATGACAGGGAATTCACGGAAACAGAAGAAGAAGTTACCGTCGTCGTGAATCCGAATACCGGAGAGACGGCGACAAGAACGGTCGGCGTCTTGAACTTTGTTCTTGCCGGCGATACAAAGTTTACTGAGTTCCAAGTCATAACAGCGACGTATTACGATTATTTGGGAAATGGTTCGCCAACGGTAACGACAAGTGTTCCGAAGCTGCCCGAACCTGTAGCTCCTTACGACGTGACGGCTATCAACGGCAGCCAAGCCTATCCGGACAATACAGTCATAGAAGGCAAGGCTGACCCCGGTGCGGTCGTTTCAGTAACGATAGACGGTCAGACTTATAATGCGAATGTGAATGAATTAGGCGAGTTCACTCTAATCATTCCGAAGCAGGATAACGATAAGGTTCTTACCGTTACTTCTAAACTGAACAATTATACAGCCGACGGAACAACAACGGTTCAAACGGATCCTAACGCAGATCCGATCGTCATCCCGGTCGGTACGGATATTAACAGTCCGATTCCCGAAAACTATGTCAGAATATACTTCGCCCCGACAAATGCCGGCTGGTTGAAGTACAATCCGACATTCAACACGGGAGACGTTATCGCGTTCGACGTTCGTATAGGCACAACGTGGGCGGAAGCCGTCGCAAACGGCTTGGCCGTTCCGACAGCTACTCCTGATGATGCAGGTTATGAATTTGACAAATGGACACCTGCCTTATTGTCTGCAGATACCGTGTTGAGTGATACGACAGCTCAAAGTTATTACTTTGTAGCGTCCTACAAAAAGGCCGGGCAAACCATCGTAATAACGGGTGAAGCGCCTCCGTCCAACACCTTGGCGACGATATTCATCGTGTTGGGTGTCATGCTCGTCATCATGACTGTTGTGCTCATCATTATGAGAAAGAAAGCTGAGCAGGACAAAAAATAAAGGGAATAAAAAAGTAAAATGATAAAAAAAGGACGGCTGTGATAGATTCATCCATAGCCGTTCTTTTTTGAGCGAGTCGAACAGAACAAAAGCAAAGCGATTGAACGATACAATTAATAAAGGAGCGGCGTTGAGTCAAGCGCTGTTTAAAAGACGGAAAAACCATCGTGTGGAAAATGTTCTAAGACCGTACTTTTCAACGACTTGCAAATCCCGAAAAGGGACACAAATGAAAGAATAGGATCAGTTTATTCATATGATGAACGCATATGTATCAGATTACAGCCATATGTTTGCCGAGTTTCTCTCAGAGTTGCAGCATTGGAGTGAAACAGGAGCGGAGCCGAAAACAGGCGACCAAGACCTCAGGTATTACTTGGATCAGGAAGAAAAACGCTTGGAGAAGCGCGGTATATCCGTGAAGTTAAACATAAAACCCTTCGGCGACATTATTCAGGTCTCAAAATATACAGACGCCCTTGGAATAGATCTTTTCAACAATGCACGGTATTCTCAATCGCTGCACTACCAGTCGGTTGAAAAAACCGTCATTTATGAGCGCAACCATCAGGAAATATTTAGAAAAAAAGATGATTACGTTGTCCATCTGACGATTATCGAGCCGTCGCTGCATGAGCACGCTTCTATCGCC
>JAAZJV010000041.1 GCA_012800135.1 Clostridiaceae bacterium
CGATATTATTGAATTGTTATGCTATTAATCCAAGAATATTGAAGAAAGAGGCTTGAATGACAGGAATATTGATATCCAAATTTCTAAGAGAGAACGGAATCAAACAACGATGGCTTGCCGAACAGCTTGGAATTTCTGAAACGCGTATGTCTCTGATGCTAACCAGCAAAGCGCTAATTGACGCTGAATTCCTTTTCAAAATCTGTGATGTGCTTGGAGTTAGTAGCGAAACGTTCAGGAATGAGACCGGCGAGGCGAAGGGGGGCTATTTAGATTGATCTTGTGTCAGTTCTTGCCAGAGGGCAATTGCTGCCATTAGGAGAGTTAGCAGGAAAGCTGTATGCCGCTCATTTTCAGGGACAAGGTTGGTAAGTGCATACCCGATGCGATTGATAAGAAAGAGAATTGCAAATCTTTTAAGAATTGGTTTTGCACGTGATAGGTGGTTTTGAACATGGTCTTTGGAAAATCTATAAGTGAACTTTCTTTCTTTGAGGCAGTACTTCTTCAAGCTGCGGCACTTGCTTTCTTTATGGTGGTCATCGATCTGACTAAGTGCCTCATCAAGAGGGTCAAGAACTTCTTTGCTAGATGGAGGGACAGAAGATGAGATTGTATTTCCAAGCTCAATTAGGCGAAGAGGATTCAGCTGTTTTATTGAATTCAATACGTCCTGCCGAACGGCTTCCATGGCAGAAGAATATTGGGCAAATTCGGAAACAACGCTTTGGACCAGACCTTGCGTCTGAGCAAAATGATCCTTTACGTCCTGAATGGCAAGCTCTTGCTGTCGCACCATCTCGCGCAAAGGTTCCAAAGCAACGCTTTGTACCTGAATGTACGCCTCCATCATTTCTCTCTGCTTTATGTAAGGTGCCATTGCATCTTGGATTGCCTGAAGGGCTGGAGAATATGGCGGTTGAGGGAACATCAGTTTGTTCATTATGTCTAACCTCCTTTCTTTCGAGATAGGAAAAGAATAGCACAAGCAAGTGATTGAAAAAGAAAAGAACGATGAAGCCAGTAACTAGGTTTACACGATTTGAGATCAAAGGTATTGCGGAAGCTACTCAAAAAGTAAACGAGCTTCACGGCTTACTTCTTGAGTGTAAAAGGCTTATCAGTGAAATTGCCGAGGTAGAGCTTGAGTTGACGTTTATGTCGGGCGATGAACAGGAGGATGGTTCAAAAGATATTCCGAATGAATCCTGGCAATGAAAATGTCTAGGTAAGTTTTGAGAATATTTAGATCGTAGTGATCATATTTACGTTCGTAGTGAGTGAAATCGTTACCGAGTATCCGAACAACATCAGCAGCATTTTTTAAACGTTCATCAGGGAGGTACAACTCAATGGCATCAGCAAGACTTTTCTTTACCACATCACTTGACGGTATTTTTAGTTCTTCGATAGCGAAATCTTTAACTAAGACTTCAAGCGCATTTCGATACCCGCTACCCGCAAGTTCAAGAAACCCGTCGGATTCAGCCGAAGCTGACGCCTTGTATAAATCCGCGAAACGGGGAGAAAGAGTTTCTATCGCTTCTATGACATGAACGCCAGTTGATTTGGGGTAGACGTTTACAAACGTATATTCATTTTCTTCAAGCAAATATGTAAGAAAGGAGTATTTACTACAACAGTATGAATAAGCAGCAACTACAAAGAATCTACGTTCACCGTCGCTGACATCGCCGTGTTGCAACAGTCTCAATCCAGTAGGTAAACCGCAATGGGGACAATGCAAGGGAGCATCTACAGATTTTTCGATATTAGTACCAAAAGCGTAATTTCTCTTAATTAGTTCCATAACCGGCACCTCCTGCTAAAAACATCGTAACACACAGAAAGGAAAGAACAGAATGAAACAGCCAACAGTCAATTATGAAGAACTGCTCGAGTGGATGCGGCTTCACAAGATCCACCGCAAGGATCTTGCTGCCACAGCCGGACGAGTTCTTGGGGTCAAGGTTAGTCCAAATCGAGTAGGCTGTTACATCAAGGAAGGTAGGCCTATGCCGGGTGAGTACATCATGGCATGGCAGAAAGCCTACAAGTGGACAGATCAAGAGACGATGTTTTTCTGTCTTGGCGGCGACATTCCAAGGCCTGAAAAAGAGAGACCGCAACACACGATCATGTTCAGTCTGGATGACCTGATTGAACTAGCAGAAAGGAGAAAAAAATGATTAACCTTGCACCTTACAAAAATGATCCCGTTCTGAAAGCACAACTAAGAGACATGGGAAGAATCATTGTCGCGTCAATCAGAAAGATGAAAGAAAGCGAGGACTACGAAGAGAAAAAAAGAGCATGGAAGGAACGAATTAACTATGAAGAAAGATTTGGAAAGGAATGAAGACTAAAACAAAAAAGAGCGGCACCGTCCACCACGACAAGACCGCTCTCGAACAAAGCGATGACCATATGTCATCCGTCGTTTCAATTATATCTGCAATCGTATCGTTGTTGATGAACATCGGTGGTCTTCCGGAAGTTCCGGATTACGAAGAGTATTTTTTTCTCATGCACCTCCTTTAAGATGCCCCCGGCTTCGGTCGGGGGCTTTTTTATTTGTGAAAAATTGAGGGCAAATCTATTCAAAAAGTGCTTTATATTTAGAAAGTAAAAACCCTGTAGCTCTAGAACCGCAGGGTTTTCATAAGTGGCGCGCCCGCCAGGAGTCGAACCCGGAGCCTTCTGATCCGTAGTCAGACGCTCTATCCAATTGAGCCACGGGCGCTTTTGCAGCTTCACTATACTACCGCCCGTTGTCGTCATTTGTCAAGCATGGGTGCAAAGTGAGGATAGGGGCAGAGTAAATCGTGCATCATAGAGTATATTTTTGCGTTTGCAATCACTTTTATAAAAAATAGAGTATATTCTTGCGTTTGCGATCACTTTTATAAAAAATGTACGGCAATATTGATCATTACGTGTAATGTGTATCTCCTAATAGAAAAAGGAGAAGAATGCAGATCGATACCAATTATAAATTAGGGACGAAGCGCTTCGTGGAAGAACGACAGTTGAGAGATGAAACCGGCTTCGATTTGGATGGCAAGCGTTTGTCTCACATCAGTCTGCGCCGACGCAATGCGGTAGCCGTTTTCCTGAGCGAAAGGATAGCGTCTTAGAAGTTCGTCGACCGAACAGCCCGGCTTTAGACGTGATCCCGTGCGGAACACACTGTAGGAACATTGTATGCGTTGGATAATACCGTCAAAACTCACAGAATGAGGGTCATACGACCCGACTGCTTCTACAGAGATACCTGGCCAAATTGCGCGGAAACTACTCTTGATGCCATTTTCATCTTCTATAGCCTCAAGCCGGATCGGAACGCCCAAAATTGGAAGCACATCTTCGTGTCGGATGTGTGGTGTGTCCTCGTTCAAGTCGAAAAGCAAAGTGTCGTTAAAGAAAATCATGGCATCTTGTTTAACGAGTTTGTTTTCGATCGTTTCTTCGGCATGGAACGCGCCATCGGCGGAGTAGAAATTAACTCTTCGTGTATTCGGCATTCCTACGGATACGTGTGATAGGTGTTCTTCAATTACGGCATATCCGGGCATGAGAGTGCGTATCTGCAGGTTATCAGGACCGAGAATGACGTTGTGTCTATAAAATTCTAAAATGGCATCGGTCCGCTTCTCGATTGCCGCAAGATGCGCGGCAGATCGCAACGGCAAGTGTTGTTGTATCAGAGATAAAAGTGCAGGCGCAGATTGTTGATGGATGGCATCGATGTACAGCGCAATGTAATTGTACATGGCTCGAACATTATTTAGCCATGTTGCCGAAAAATACGGTATGCCGTTTTCATCTGCGGTAACGGCTATGACAAAACGCAGTGTCCTTCCATCCTCTGTTTTACAGTGGAGCCACCAGAAAGAGCATTGCTCCGGTTTTGGTTCCAAGGCAATGCCTGTCCGACTCATCCTGCGGATCAACGATTCTTTTTCTTCATCCGTTGCCTTTGAAAAAGAGGTTATTTGGGCACGAAGACCTTTTTCAAGTTCTGTTATATATGTCAGAAAATCGGAATAGGATATTTCATTTCTTTGTGCCGCCGGGATGGATGCCCAAAGGGTGGGGCGATCTTCGGGAAAATTCAGTACGAGCGTCAGCATGCGGATCCATTCATCTGTCCTAAGAAAATGCTTGTTTTCAGGTGACACGATTCTTGAATGCGTTGTTTTTGTCTGGCTTTCTGTTTTCTCTGTGCCTGCAGGGTAACATCCTGTTATGAAAAACAGAAGCATAAACGACAACACGATTGCAATGAATCGCAGAACACGATCTCGATGGCTAAAGCGTATCACTCGTTTCTCCGGAATATATTGCGGTGGTGATTCTTTGGAGAGCATCTCACATCTCAGCTGTTGTCTTGCTTGCTCCTTGTGGCGCGTAATAAAGGAAAGGCATTGATTAGCCTTTCTAGTAAAACACGGACGCGCTGCGGTATTTGAAATTGAGGAGCTACGTTGAATAGACATGCCGGGTTCAATCCTCTTTCGATTTTATTTTGCCCGAAAGAGGGCGTGTTTTCAAGTTAATTGCATCGTATGTGTTATGGCAGCTGGCAAAACATTAGGCTTCCGAAACTTTCGAATTTCAACTGTTATCGTTCAGCTTTCAGGTGAAACGAGGATGGACGACATCATGCGCGTTACGTTTCTTGGCGACGTTTGCGTGCGGCTTCAAAAGCGACAATCCCGCAAGCGACGGCGGCATTTAATGAATTGATATGACCATAGAGTGGAATCGACAACAGTACATCGCAATGGTTGCGAATATTGCGCGCTATTCCGGCTCCTTCGCTGCCGATCACAAGAGCAATCTTTCCAGTAAAGTCGGCGTTATCGTAACGGGTTTCTGCGGCGGCGTCTGTACCGAAAATCCAGAAACCCCTGTCTTTCAATGAAAGGATGGTTTGTGAAAGATTGGTGACACGAACGACAGGAACGTATTCGATGGCGCCGGCCGAAGCTTTGGCGACGGCGGCGTTGAGAGGAACGGAACGGCGCTTCGGAATAACGACGGCAGTAATGCCGGCTCCGTCAGCGATGCGGAGAATCGATCCAAGATTCTGCGGATCCTGAACATGGTCAAGCAGCAGCAGAAACGGCGTTTC
>JAAZJV010000276.1 GCA_012800135.1 Clostridiaceae bacterium
TCGCACAACATCATCAGCATCGGAATCTACTGTCTTGAAACGCTCATAAATCGACTCGCCAACAAGATATTTCTTTTCTTCTTCCGATTGTTTTCTGTGCGCGCCCAGCGCAAAAACAATCGTTACATCTTCATCCCTTACGCCTGCTTTCTGCAATCGAGCCAGAACATGTGGCAGAACGACAGAAGAAGGCATCGGACGCGTATTATCCGACGTAACAATCACAATGCTTTCGCCGGGATGAACGATCTTCTCGAGCCTTTTTGTTCCTATGGGATGATCAAGAGCGTCTTCAATCGCTTCTTCACCCGTGCGATCAACTCTGACCTCATTGGGCATAAGAACGGAAAAAAGATTGTGATCTTCGATCTCAACTTGCTGTGAACTTTTCCCAATATTAATATCGATAACCGGCATTATATTCCAGCTTTCTCCTTGATGTAACGACGCGCTTTCAGTGCGTACTCAAATGGATTTGCTTTGGCCGGATCCTGCTCTGCCTCAACGACCATCCAGCCCTCATAATTATTTTCTCCGAGCACATCAAAAATGGGCCCAAAATCAATATCACCGTCACCCGGAACAGTAAATACACCGGCACGAACGCCGTCCAAAAAACTCATTTTTTCTTTTTTCACATCGCTGAGGACATCGTCCCGGACATCCTTCAAATGGACGTGTCTAATACGGCCAATGTACTTTTTTACCGCTTCAAGAGGATCTTCTCCGACAAAATAGAAATGACCCGAATCATAAAGCAAATAGACAAGATCCGGATCCGTCATCTCAAGAAAACGATCCACTTCTTCAATTGTTTCAACGGCTGTGCCCGCATGGTGGTGATAGGTCAAAGTAAAACCATAATCTCTGGCAATCGCTCCTAAGTGGTTATAGCCGCGTGTGACAAGATCCCACTCTTCTTCGGAAAAGCGTGGGCTGTTACCTATAACGGGGACATCTTTTCCCTGGATTGAATTTCCCTGCTCGGAACAACCGATGATTTTGGCGCCCATGGCTTTCAAAAACTCGAGTTGCTTTACGAAATTGTTAACCGTAACCTCAAAAGGCTTGCTTACAAATTCTGAGGAAAACCACTGATTCGCAATCGTGAGCCCTCGGATATCAAGCATGTGTTTCAAAACCTTCGGGTCTTTCGGGAATTTATTCCCGACTTCACAGCCGGTGAAGCCGGCCAGCGCCATTTCACTGACACACTGCTCAAAAGTGTTCTCCCTCCCCAAGGCAGGCAAGTCGTCATTGGTCCAGCCGATCGGCGCAATTCCAAGTTGAACTTTATTCTTGTCCATTTTTACATCCTCCATATTGAGACTTATTCTCAATTTTCATTATTCTCAAACATCAAATATTGAGATTTATTGATTTTTTCGATTCTTTCGTTATTTACAAGCTCCAATTAAGGAGACGTTTTCTTTCATCTTTCACTTTTCGCAAATATTAATTTGAGGCTTTTCCTCTTGTTTTTCATATTTCACAAGCATTGATTATTGTAACTTTTCTCTTATTTCGCCGTTCAACTTTTTTCGCCATTCAATTAAGTATCAGTTAAAGAACCGCTCGTTGTGTGGTCTTCCTCGGAACAAGTTCCGGCTCCAACAAGATAATAGAATCTCGCACAGACCTTTCTTTCTCTTGCTTAGTTTTGTCATTTTCGTCATTTTCTTCTTGAATAAGCTTCAAAAGAACGTCTACACCGTTTAGCCCCATCAATTCAATCGGAATCGCCACCGTGGATAGTTCAATCTGAGGTAGCGCAGAGTAAATGACATTATCGACTCCGATCACACCGATATCAGCGCCAATACGAAACCCCTTTTCCGTAATAGCGGTCATACAGCCTAACGCGATAAGGTCATTAGCGCAGAAAAAAGAATCCGGAACATCCGATTGTTCCAGCAATTGCGCTGTTCTCTCGTAGCCGCTTTGAATCGAGTATTTTCCTCCACAACTAAAAGAGTCGGGAACGTCAACATGACACTGTTTCAGGACATCGCGATAACTCTGCTCTCTGTAAAAAGAAGAAAGGGATGCTACATTTCCTCCAAGAAAAGCAGGTTTGATATATCCTTGGTCAAGAAGATGGTTCACAGCTAATTGACCGGTTTTATAGTTATCGACGCTGACATACGCACGGCAAAAACCATCTTTTTCATTATTGCCAAAAACAAGAATCGGCGACTCAAAACTATCGTAACGCCCATCGGACACCGGCTTACAGGGGTATAGGAGAATGCCCTCAACACGCCGTTCCAACAGCGACTTCATCAGTTTCAGCTCAAGCTCAACATCCCAGTCCGAGTTACAGATCAAAAGCTTGTAACCAAATGAAA
>JAAZJV010000277.1 GCA_012800135.1 Clostridiaceae bacterium
GAACACGATCCTTCTCAATATTGGCATCCGGTTCCACAGGGAAAGCCGATGGATTCGCCGAACGGACAAGGGTATCCTCCCCAAAATTACAACCCCATGCCGAACGATCCTAACAGGAAACCGCGCAAACCGTTTTGGACGATACTCTTTGCCGTTTTGCTCACGGCATCGATTACGTTTGCTCTTACGACAGGCGGATGGTATGTGCTGTTCGGCGACCGAATTCGCAAGGCCGACAGCCTGAGAACGCAACGTATTCCTGGAACGACGAGCACGGATAGTACGGATATCACAGATCCTGGAAAGAAGAGCGATGACCGGTTTACACTCACTTTTTCGGAAGGAGAAGGCGTCGAAGAGGCGCTAGATAAACTTTCTACCATCTATAACCTTATTCAGGACAACTATTATCAGGAGAAAACGGACGCCGAACTCATCGAGGCCATGATGCTCGGACTGATTAAGCAAATGGATAGTCCTTACACGTTCTACATGACACCAGAATCTCGACAAGAAGGCTTAGATTCGATGAGCGGTGAATACGTCGGTATAGGCGCCACTGTCATGCGGCGAGATGAAGGTGACTATGTCTTTGTCGACATCATACCCGGCAGTCCCGCTGAAGAAGCCGGCCTTCAAAGCGGTGATGTCATCGTGAGTGTTGACGGGATAGATGCCAACACGTTTGAAGATGTAAACCAGCTTGCGATCCGTGTACGCGGTGAAGAGGGAACGACAGTCACCCTTGTGTTGATTCGTGCGCTCTCACAAGAGAAAGAGTCGATAGATGTCGTGCGGCGACCCATTACAAATGCATCGGTGCGCCAGAAGATGATCGCGGACGGAATCGGTTACGTTCAGGTCACCGAGTTTTCCACTCATGCTTCTGAAAACTTTGAACGAGCCGTCATGGAGCTCTTAGATGAAGGAGCGCAGCATCTTGTGATCGATCTTCGCGACAATGGCGGCGGGTACGCAAACGAATGCGTCAACATGTTGGATGTGCTGTTGCCTCCGCAGGATGTGGTGACGGTGCGCGGTCGTGAGGACGGAGAAGACTACGAGGAAAAGTGGTCGACGACGACGGCTGCACTCGTTCCCGACAGCATGACGTACGTAATTTTGCTGAACGAGTATTCCGCCAGCGCGAGTGAACTCTTTTCAGGCGTGCTTCGCGATCTTGGCAAGGCGACTCTTGTCGGCGAGCAGACCTTTGGCAAGGGCGTAGGCACCTTGACTTGGGATCTTGAGGACAAGTCGGCCATTCAGATCACGACGTTTGAGTATTTCCTGCCGAAAGGCGAGTCGATCAACGAGATCGGCCTTGTTCCGGACTATGAAGTCTCACTCTCTCCTGAAGCGGAAACTAAGGCTATCAGTCTGCTGACGCTTGAGGAGGACACACAGCTTCAGAAAGCGCTGGAAATTCTCGAGCCGCGAGTAGAATAAACGTTGTCCGACAAGATGACGATAAAAGATACGATCCGCATAAAGTTATCTTAATAATAGAATCTGCTAAACACTGAGCTAAATGTTTGAGTAAACGGGACGCTAATCGTACGATGACGTCCCGTTTACAATTGAATCCCAATCCAGTTCAAATGTAAACGTGTATCCGTTGCATGTCGAAATTAGCAGATTTTATATTCTCAGTCGTTGAGATTTGAAAAATCGTATTTGCAATCACATTCCAATTGCGCTATACTACACCTCGTGCCTTTTCGCGCGGATATGTTTGCGCGAAAAAAGCTTGGAGGGCGGAGATTGCTTTTCGGTTAGCTGCAACCGAAATGGGAACTTCGCCGGAGCTAGCCCGGACGCGATTTCGGGCTGAGAATCCACGGGCAGCAGGGTACCCAGCGTTTGCGACAGAGAGTGATCGTCTGGGTTTTCAATCGGCAAAGATTGATACACCCGAATCAAGAGTGATTCTAAAAGCAGCTATAGCAGGAGGAAGTTATTAATGGCCGTCAATCAGAAAATTAGAATTAGACTGAAAGCATTTGATTGCCGTATCCTTGACGACAGCGCGCGGCGCATCGTCAACACCGCCGAGCGATCCGGTGCGACCGTTTCCGGTCCGATTCCGCTCCCTACGGAGAAGGAAATCATCACCATTCTTCGCTCGCCGCACGTCGACAAAGATTCGCGTGAACAGTTCGAAATCAGAACGCATAAACGCCTTATTGATATTTTGACGCCGACATCTAAGACGGTAGAGTCGCTGATGCGCCTTGAAATGCCGGCAGGCGTCAATATTGAGATAAAACTGTAAACGTCCATAAGACGGGTCATGTTTGCGAAAGAAAACGCAAACCAATAACTCAGGAGGTTAAGACATGGGGAAGTTCATGCTCGGTCGTAAAGCCGGTATGACACAGATCTTCGATGACGTCGGGAACGCTATTCCCGTTACGGTGATCGCGTGCGGTCCCGTCACTGTGCTTCACACGAAGACGAAGGAGATCGATGGTTATCAGGCGGTATGTGTCGCCTTTGAAGAGAAAAAGAAGGTCAACAAACCGCATAAAGGTCAGTTTGACAAAATCGGCGTTCGTCCGATGCGCGTAATTCGCGAGTTCAAGACGGACGAAACATATGAAGACGGTCAGGTCATCGCGGTCAACGAGATGTTCAAATTAGGTGATGCTGTTGACATCTCGGGCACGTCAAAGGGAAAAGGTTATCAAGGTGCTATTCGTCGTCACGGCATGCGCCGCGGTCCTCGGACACACGGTTCGAAATATCACCGCAAAGCCGGTCCCATGGGCTCGTCTGCGACGCCCGGTGAAGTTCGCAAGGGAAAGAAATTGCCCGGACAGCTCGGTAATGAGCGTGTTACGGTTCAAAATCTGCGGGTCGTACAAGTTGACGGCGAGCGCCATTTTCTCGTCGTCAAAGGTGCGGTTCCCGGTGCGAACGGCGGTTTGCTCGAGATCCGGTCAACGGTCAAGAGAAACCGTAAGTAAGGAGGTATATCGCTATGCAAATTAATGTGTATAACATGGATGGCGAAGTCGTCGATACGATGGAACTTTCCGATTCTATTTTTGCGATCGAACCCTCCGAAGATGCGGTTTACCGTGTGATGGTGGCTCAGCTTGCCAACAGACGTCAGGGTACGCGCAAGACGAAGACTAGAGGATTCGTTCGCGGCGGCGGCAGGAAGCCTTACCGCCAGAAAGGTACCGGTCGTGCCCGTCAGGGATCTATCCGTGCGCCAAATCATGTCGGTGGCGGTGTCGTCTTTGGACCTACGACACGCAGTCATACCATTAAACTGCCGAAACACGTCCGTCGTTTGGCACTTTTCTCAATGCTTTCATCAAAAGCGGGCAGTGAGAAACTGGTGGTAATGGACACGCTCAATATTGAGAGCGGGAAAACACGCGATATGGCGGCTTTCCTGAAACGTATCGGCGCCGATTCAACGACGCTTCTTGTGACACGCGATGTGAATCAGAGTGTCGTGCGGTCTGCGAGAAATCTCGTTGGCGTAAAGACGTCACCGGTGAACGCTATCTCGGTCTATGACCTTTTGAAATACGATCGGCTCATCGCGACGCGCGAGGCTTTGGAATCTCTCGAGGAGGTGTACGCATGAAACATCCGCATGACATCATCCTGAGCCCCATCATTACTGAGAAGAGCATGTTGGAAACGGCCTATGGAAAATACACGTTTGTGGTAGCCAAGGGGTCAACGAAACTGGAAATTGCCCGGGCATGTGAGGCGCTCTTCGACGTGAAGGTGGTGCGTGTCAACACGATGAATATGGCAGGTAAGAAACGCCGTATGGGTAAAACATCCGGTCGGACGGCTTCTTGGAAGAAGGCCATCGTGACGATTGATCTTGATCCCGCGC
>JAAZJV010000278.1 GCA_012800135.1 Clostridiaceae bacterium
AAGTTCCCCAAAACGCGTACCCGACACAACAGAGAGTGCATAAATGGAGACATGGTTCAGTGGAAGTGTATTTACCATGTTCAGCACCTCATCGATATCCTTTATCGATTCATCCGGAAGGCCCGTAATAAAATCACAAGATATCGCGTCAAAACCGGCCTCATGAGCCGACAGCACCGCGTTGACCGTATCGTCCGCAGTGTGTAAGCGACCAGCAAGACGAAGCGATGTGTCAGTGGCCGATTGCGCGCCTAAACTGATGCGCGTCACACCTGCCACACGAAGCGTTTTTGCGATGGGAGTCGGCCGAAGTAATGACTCCGGATTGGCTTCGACGGTAATCTCACATTCCGGTGCCAACTGAAAGAGAGATCGGACTTCTCGAATGATATTCGCAACCATTGAAGGCGGTACGACGGTCGGTGTACCGCCTCCAAAATATAGTGTCTCAAGTGGCGCAATCTCGACTCCGTGAACGGCCGCTTCGTCGGCGATCCTTTGAAGTTCCAACAGTACACCTTCATACCAATCCGTCACTAAAGCGCGATCTAGCTGCACCACCGAGTAAAAATCACAGTACGCGCACCGCGAAAGACAAAACGGCACGTGCACGTAAAGTGAACACACCGTTTTTCTTGAAGCATATGTCCTAATATTATGAGCGCTCATATTTGACTTAGTATGAAGAAAGATAGGAAAACAGACTACGATACTTCTAGCGTCAGTTATCAGCTATCCTTTACCATTACGAGCGTTTGCGCGCGCCGGCATCGCCTGTTGGCACGTCAGATGCCGAGTCGCCTTTCATTATTTCGTTGAGTGAGACGGCAAGGCCGGCAAGTCCCTGCAATTTTGAGGGAATGATGATCTTCGTCGCGCGACCGTCGGCCACTTTAGTCATCGTCTCAAGGCTTTTCAGAGCGATCAGTCCTTCGTCAGCGCTGACATCCTTGATCATCTGAAGACCCTGTGCCGTCGCTTTCTGGATCGTCAGGATAGCTTCCGCCTGACCTTGCGATTCACGGATGGCTTGTTCCTTTTTAGCATCGGCACGAAGAATCGCCGCCTCTTTTTCACCTTCGGCTACACGGATGAGCGCTTCCTTCTCACCTTCAGAAATGAGGATCTTCTCACGCTTCTCGCGTTCGGCTTTCATTTGGCGCTCCATCGCCGATTGAATTTCGCGCGGAGGAAGAATGTTTTTAAGTTCGACTCGGTTGACCTTAATACCCCACGGATCGGTCGCTTCGTCGAGTTCTTGGCGCATACGCGAGTTGATGACATCGCGGGACGTCAGCGTTTCGTCAAGTTCCAAGTCGCCTATGATATTGCGAAGCGTGGTTGCCGACAGGTTTTCGATGCCGAGAATCGGGTCTTCAATACCATAACAATACAGCACCGGATCGACAATCTGGTAGAAAACAACCGTGTCAATCTGCATGGTTACGTTGTCGCGCGTGATAACAGGCTGCGGCGGAAAATCAGCGACGCGCTCTTTTAGCGAAATGCGTCGTTCAATTTTATCAATAAACGGTACTTTGACATGAAGACCGGTGTGCCACGTCGTCTTATACGTTCCAAGTCGCTCGATGACGAAAGCATTCGCTTGCGGTACCACGCGGATATTGCGAATGAGAAGGATCAGCAGAAGAAGAACGATTATGGGGATAATAATCCATTCCACAGACCATGACAGAGCTATTACAACAAACGGACTCATAAACGACTCCTTTTCTTTTTGTAGCGCCTTAGCGCTCATCAGACTTCGTTTCTATTTATGTGTTAAGTGTGCTAAGCGTTGCTTCGCGACATCAAATGCACCATGTAACATCTTCTCACCGAATCGTTTTTTACTCAGAACGTCAATCCGTTACACATTCGAATCGGACGTCTCGAACTCTTCCGATGAGTTTTCCTCGCTGAAAGGTATCACGACAGCTTTGACACCGCGGATCGAAACCACCCTCACCAGTTCATCTTTCTCAATGCGATAATCTAAATCTGTTCGCGCGCTCCACGACTGACCTTTGACTCTAATGAGACCGGTATCCTCGACTGGACAAATGGCTTCAAGCACAATGCCAATCTCTCCAATAATGCGATCGGCATTTGTCGGTGTGGTGCGTATCTTTTGAATTTTCGGTCGGATTAATAGCGTAAAGATCAAAAATCCCACAGCAGAACAGAAGACAAACAACACAAATTGCAAAGGAAGCGAGACTCCCAACAATGCAGCGATCAAGGTGATCAACGCCGCCAGAGCAAACCAGATGGAAACAAGATTCAACGTTGAGATTTCAAGGATCACCATCGCCACGAGCACAATGCCCCAAAAGACCGGCCACGAAAACCACGTCATGGCAACTACTACTCCTAGCGATAAACAGATATCGAAAAACATCCCGTTTACCTCCTCTATCTTGATTTCAGTTCAAGACTCGCACGAGCCGGCACTTAAACGTTAAAAAGTTTGCCCATGCGTCATCGCGTGTATCTTTAGGATATGAATTCATAATCTGCCGGTCCTTTTCGTGCGACATGCGCTAATACGAATGCCGTATTGTTCACGCGCTGTGTTAAACGGTCAATCGGCTTTTTTTTCGGCTTAGTCGTAGCCGGATCGGCTGTGCCGTCTGCCTGCGTCTCCTTTGCCGTATTGATTTGAGGAATTTGCTGATATTCTTTTAGTTTATCGAGCTCTTCAAATAGAGCATCGAGCTCTTTCATATTATCCCAGTTTGTTCCTGAAAGGCGTCCGTTCGTATTCTGAAACATCTGGTTAATGCTCTCAAGTCCAATCTCATCGAGAGATTCGATGTTGTAATCGCCGGATTCAATAAACACAACGGGAATACCAGCATTGTCAAACGGCGTGTGATCTGATCGTTTCGTCGTCCACTCGCGAAAAACCGCCGTTTGCCCGTTAGCAAGCTGAACTTGAAACGATGCCTGATTCGTGTAGACAGCGTATTCATTGCGGGTGTAAAGGAGATTTTCAAAGAAAACATCCGTTACTTGATAGAGTTTACGACGCTTTGAGTAGTCTTTGAATTCACCGCCTACGACTGAGTTCTGCCCGGCGTGAGCGTAAACCTTGTCGCCGGCGTACACAGGACCGATGTTCATCATGCATTCGAGACGCTGCCGGTCTTCTTTAGACATTGATTTAAGATAATGGGATGCCCCGGCATAATTAGCTGTTCCCGCGCCGAAAAAGACAAACGTCACGTCATATCCCGGTGTCATCTCGCGCATTACGCGAGCAGCCGTGAGTACAGAAGCGACACCGCTGGCATTGTCGTGAATACCGTCAGCTTTGATTGGGATCGGCTTCCCTTCCGTATCGAGCTTATCTTCAATCCAAGGGGTGTCATAGTGCGCTCCGATAACCATAAGGCGATCACGGATTGTATCAGGAGCGTCGGCATGTTTAGCTGCGGACTTAGATCGCTTAAAGCCAACACCTTTCAGGCGAACGATAATATTGGAAGAAGTGCGCTCGACTCCCGTTTCATCCTTGACTGAAAAAAACTGTTGTTCCGGTTCATAACCTTCCGTTTTAAGCTGCTCAATGATCAACTGCGCTGCTTTCTTTTCCTGATTAGAGAAAGGTACGCGCCGTGGACATTCCGCCGCAAGTTTCCGCGCAAAGGTGGCGCCGTCTTGGCCATAATCGGCAAGCGGTTCAGGCTCTGTATCGTGTGAAGCACAGGACGACAAAGTCAGCATAAAGAAGATCGTTAAAAGAAACGCCAGTAAACGCAATCCTAAGCGCTTCATTCTTTTTCCGCCATGCGCACAGCGCTTATCAATGCTTTCTGTCACCATAAAGATTTGCTCCGTCATACTTTCCGTTCTCATGATACTATACCGATTTTGAAAATGGTATGATTTACCCATGAGCATCTTAAACAAAAAAAGAAAGAGAAAGAATGCTTTGAACGTTTTATGGCGTGCAAGCAAAAAACAATATGCCGTATGTGCCGCGTCGGCGCTCGCTGTCGCGCTTCTATTCAGCATGCTTCTTTGCGCATGGCCGGTATTCGCGGCAAATCAAGATGAATTAGAACAAGCACCGATGAGCGAAGGATTTAAGCCTTCAACGGCTATGTCAGCCGTCTTAGTCAAAGAGAGGCTCCATGACATCGAACTTTTCAATCGCCAAAGCGATACGGAGCTCGAAATTCCCGGCATCACGCACCTTATGATCCTCTACATCGCCACTCAGCGGCTCCCTGCTGACACGATGATCACCATCAGCAAAGAAATCGCTGTACAAAGTCGTGAAGAGAAAAATTTCAACAACATCGCTTTCCAGGAGGGCGACCTTCTCTCACTTCGCTTTTTACTCCTTCACATGCTCTTCAATCATTCTGATGCAGCAGCCCTCGCCATCGTCTCCAATATGTCTCCGTCGAGACAGGCGTTTCTTGTTGAAATGCAAGAGACGGCTCAACTTCTCGGCATGAGCGAGACGACGTTCTTCGCGATCGAGACGACGGGTAGTGATGCTAACAAAGGGCCGTTTGACACGATCGATCCTTCGGACACCAAAAATGAAGAAAGCTCCTCAAAACAAGATTTGAACATTAACCCACCCTCTAAAAAGACTGAAGATGAAGATCCGGCAACATCGGAAGATCAGGACAAAAATGTGAGAACGGTGCTCACCACACTGAAGGACACGGCAAAACTCGTCTTCGCCGTGCGCGGCCTTCCCCGAGCAGCCGCCATCTTCAAAGAAACAAATCCGCTAATCACATTCACAAGCGGCGATCAAGAGCACATCACGTCGTTTCGATCTCCTGAAAGCAGCTTGATCACGCTTTCTGACGGCAAGATTGAAGCGGCCGCTTTTTTTCCATCAAGTAACGCCTACTCGCTGTCGATCAACTACGGAAAGACAGCAGGAGGCATTCCGTTGCTGATGATTGCTGCTAACACCACATCATCTAAAGAAGATCGCGCCATACTAAATCTCTATGGAGAAATTGACGATTTTTACAAGATAACAACACTCGCGCGCAAAGGTGAACCGTACTCGGGCACAACAGAAAAGGCTGAAAATGGTGAGTATTTCAATCTCGTCTTTCTTGAAAATGTCTCTTATGTGCATCCGAAAAATGACACCTACCTCGAACCGACGCTTGACTACATTGGCAACGCCCCCTTCCCTCTCCCCGTCACGCGCGATGAAACGACGGGCCAGGTGACGTTTACGATGTTAAATGGTGTGCGTATTCAAGCCCCCGTAGGTCCTGACCGCGACATTCTTCCCAAAGAAAGCACACTCAATCGATTCATCAGCCAAATTCAACAAAATCCCAATCTCGCGTCCGTCATTTTCGCGACGGGTATTCTGCTCTCCATCATGCTGGCCATCTACGTTCTAAGGCAACTTGTCGCCATCTTCCACTGGAGTCGACTTAATCGTCTCGAAAAGATCGCGGAATCAGCTCATGATCTGATATCCGCAAATAACAAAAAATAAGCGCGCATTATCTCGTTATTTTTCTTTAACGTTGTTCTCCGGCATCGACTTATCAATTTAAGGTTGTTTTGAATTCTTAAAGACTTTTTCGGCAAAAAAAATCGATCACAACGTGATTAATTTCATTCCGCTGAACGGCATCAATCGCGGCGTCTAATATACGGCAATATACGACGAACGAATAAACGCTCAAAAAGATTGAATACGTAAAAATAGATTATGATTAAAACTTGAAAAAAGAGCACGACCATAGTAATAAAAATAGTACTTGGTTCGTCCCCCCACGGCAATCGTTTGAACAAACGATCCGCTCCGAAAAGAAAAATAAAACCGATCAAAATAGCGGTCATCACTGCGTGAACGATGACACGGAGCGAAGTCAAAGGAACGCGATTTCGCAACAGCAAGATTAGCAACGGCAATAACCCCACACCTGCGAAATAAAGAAGACTTCTCAACAGACCGGGCCAGATCAACGCCAGAACACCCGTTGCCAAATACACCAAAAAGCTTCCTCTCTCACCGAGAATGTGGAATGTCGCTACCATCACTAATGATGAAAGAAGATAGGAAAAAAGACTACCCATTAGTGGAAAAACATCGGGCAAAATAAGAAAAATCCACGTCAGTGCGACGAGTATGCCGCCATACGTGAGCGACGACGCCGTCGATCGCCGATTCTCATGATCGTTCATATCGGGCGTCAACAGCAAATACACAAATCGCCGCCCATGCATTCACAGCATGAATCGGCGCAACAAAGACACGTCATTGTCTGACAACAGTTGTCGTCGGAACGACTTTGATAATAAGGAGATTGATTCTGCCAATGTGTATGCGTCTGCTGCGGTGATCCCTGTCCCGCACCCCAAGAGGTACCCCACGGCTGTTCATGGTGTTGCTGATTGCCGCGCGTAATTTCATCATATGCCGCATTGATTTCACGCATTTTCTGCTCGGCAAGCTCCTTGGCGCGCTCATCCTGAAATTGGTCCGGATGGTATTTTCGCACAAGTTCGCGGTACGCATCGCGCACCTCTTCTTTAGACGCATTAGGCGAAACGCCCAGCACTGTATAAGGATTGCGGCTCATCGGTATCCTCCCGCTCAAATTCGAGGCAATTTCTCGCCTGCGAGCACACGATCCCTCGTTCTCGGAAGGCCGTGCACGACAATATTATACACAAGCGCGCCCATTCTGGGATAAGAAAGAAGAGCAAAACCGCGATCGATTGCTTCCTCGGCCTGAGAAAGAAGAGTCAACGCCTCACTTTTCGCCTCTTCTGTAGATAATTGAAGAAAAGGATTCCAATTCTTCTTCTTTCGATCCTTTTCCAAGTCATCAATGGCATCGATGAGGTACACCCATTGACCGAGCGCGCGCATCGCCTCGCCGATCATGTAGCGATAAAAAGAGGTTTCCTTCCCGTCTGTATCATCCGGAGAAAAAGGCTGTGCTTCTTCCTGATCAGAAGGCATTTTGCACCCGTTTTCGGATGAGCGATTCTGCCACAGTTTAGCCACTACATCAAAGCCTATCGACGTCAATTCAGATATCAGACGGCCAAATACCGATGCGGCTTCAAATGAGGGCTCGCCTTTTTCCAACTCTGATAGCGCCTCAAGTGATTCACTAATCGAACACGCTGCTTCCGGTTGAAATCGCTTCGCTTTTTTCCCCGCTCGAAGGAAAAGAAGCGTTTCTGCCGTGCCGCGAATCGGCTGATCATCGAGTGCATTGTCGCGCGCCGACGCGTAAGCGAGCAGGCAAGATAAGTCAGCAACATAATCAAGGATCGTATTGTCGACCATAATGGGCTTTTTTTTGATAGGATTCAGGATGCATCCTTCCTCTCGAATACGGGGATCTTCAGGAGCAAAAGCCATCAACACAATAGCTAGGAACGTCATATCAAATGTCACTGCCGCGCGTGAAATTTGTCCGTATCGACGGCCAAGCGCTTTACAAAGCCCGCAGTATACGGACTTGTAAAGCGCGAAATCGCGCATCAGCAGGATAGGTTTTTCAGGACGTACGTAACCAAACACGTTGAGAACGCTCCTTTGGCAATATTATTCTTAGAAAGTTTAGCACAGTGTGGAAGACGCTTACTGTGCTATGATAAACGGAGTTTCAAAAACCGGCTTAAACGCCGTATGACCAAGCAATGATAACCGTTCATGTAATCCATCCGATGGCGGTTAAGAAAGGAAGAGAGAACGCCATGGCAGAAGCCATTGTGAGAACACGATTCGCGCCGAGTCCGACCGGCATCATGCATATCGGAAATCTTCGGTCCGCGCTCTACGAGTATCTGATCGCGCGCGTTGCGGGCGGTCATTTTATTCTCCGTATTGAGGACACCGACCGCGAGCGGCTCGTCGATGGTGCCGTCGAAGCGATCTATAAGACGCTTCGAACATGCGGAATACAACATGATGAAGGCCCCGATATCGGCGGTCCTTCCTCCCCGTACGTCCAAAGTGAACGACTGCCGATCTACCGCCGATACGCAAATGATCTTGTAAAACAAGGTGATGCGTACCCTTGCTTTTGTTCCATTGAGCGTCTCGCATCGCTCCACGAAGAGCAAACAGGAGATGACTTCATCGGCTACGACCGCCACTGCCGTGAGATCGACCCCGAAGAATCGGCGGCAAGAATCGAAAAGGGCGAGCCGTATGTGATACGCCAGAAGATGCCGCTACAGGGTGAAACATCTTTTACCGACGCCGTATACGGCACGATCACCGTTGACAATAAAACACTGGAAGATCAGGTTCTCATTAAATCTGACGGCTACCCGACCTACAATTTCGCCAATGTGATCGACGATCACCTGATGGGAATAACGCACGTCGTGCGCGGATCCGAGTATCTCTCTTCCACCCCTAAGTACAATCTGCTTTATGAGGCTTTCGACTGGGGAATTCCCGTCTATGTGCATCTTCCCCTGATCGTCGGCGAGGACGGGAGAAAACTTTCGAAACGTCACGGCGCCACAAGTTTCGATGAATTGATCGAGGCCGGCTATCTTCCGGAAGCGATTATCAATATGATTGCCTTTCTCGGCTGGTCGCCTGGCAACACCACCCGCGAAGATTTCACGTTAGAAGAATTAGAGTCAGCGTTTACCATCTCCGGCATCAGCAAAGCACCTGCCGTCTTTTCATATAATAAATTAGACTGGATGAACGAACAGTACATCAAGAATTTGCCCGATCACATCTGGCTTGAGATGGTTAAAGAAAAAGCCGATCCGCTGTTTAAAGATCAGCCCTACAACACCGCGATGTTGGCACGTGTATTAAAAGAACGCACCACACGCCTTTCGGATATCCCCGACACCATCGCGTTTATGGTCGAGACACCCACATACACGCGCGACCTTTTCAAGCTGAAGAGAGCAAAACTCAATGCCGAAAAAGCCGCTGACATTCTCGCGGCGTTGATTCCCGATATGGAAGCACTCCAATCATGGGATGAAGTTTCCATTCACGATCTGTTTGAAGAGGCCATTGTGACGCAGAATCGAAAGAAAGGCGAAATCATGGGAGCCGTGCGTCTGGCACTTTCCGGAAGAACGGTTACACCGGGCGGCGCTATCGAACTTGCGGTCATTCTGGGAAGAGATGTATCGCTCTCCCACATGAAAAATGCTCTCGATTTTCTCAACGAAACTGACGTTGCGTCTAAATCAAATTGAAGTTTTGATTGTCCAAGAACCTCGGTATTTGGACAAGCAAAAAAGAATCAGCCTGCTAGCCTGCTGTCATTGCGTAGTTTGAGAAAGTAAACAGATGTTTTCAAAATGCGATTAAGAGAGGATCCAATATGACATCGACATCTCAAGATAACAGAGCAAATCTTTACCCTGAAATCACGCCGAAAGAAGAAGTTGAGACCGGCAACGAGATCTCACACTTTATCCTCGATTTTATCGATGAAGATCTCGCGCCCGGCGGCCGATCTGAAGGCATGCGAATTCACACACGTTTCCCTCCTGAACCGAATGGCTACCTCCATATCGGACACGCAAAGGCCATCGTAATCGATTTCGGTACGGCGGAACTTTACGACGGACTGTGCAATCTGCGTATGGACGATACAAACCCGGAGAAAGAAGATGAGTCTTACGTCGAAGCTATCAAACAGGATATTCATTGGCTAGGCTACGACTGGGGCGACCGCTTTTATTATGCGTCTGATTATTTCGAGGAAATGTACGGCTATGCGGAAGAGCTCATTGAGAAGGGTTTGGCGTTTGTTTGTGAACAAACACCCGATGAAATACGTGATACGCGAGGAACACTGACGACACCGGGCACAAACAGCCCGTGGCGTGATCGACCGATCGAAGAAAATATGGATCTTTTCCGTCGCATGCGCGCGGGAGAGTTCCCGGATGGACAATACACGCTTCGCGCGAAAATCGATATGACTTCCGGAAACATGAACATGCGTGATCCCGTCATCTATCGGATCGCGCATAAAGAGCACCATCGCACCGGCAACACATGGTGCATCTATCCCATGTACGACTTCGCGCATCCGCTCGAGGACGCGATTGAGCACATTACACATTCGCTTTGCTCGCTTGAATTTGAAGACCATCGGCCGCTTTATGACTGGTTTATTGAGAACTGTTCGGTGCCTTCCAAACCGCGTCAAATTGAATTCGCACGACTCAACATCAATTACACCGTTATGAGCAAACGCAAATTGCGCGCCCTTGTAGAAGAGGGGCTCGTTGACGGATGGGATGATCCCCGCCTCCCCACACTTCGCGGTCTACGCCGTCGCGGCTACACACCGCGTGCTATTCGCGACTTTTGCGAGCGAAACGGAGTTTCGAAAGTGCCGAGCGTCGTCGATGTCAAATTCCTGGAATATTGTCTTAGGGAAGATCTTAATAAACGTGCCCCCCGTGCTATGGGTGTCCTTGACCCTGTTCGCCTGACGATCACGAATTATCCTGAAGGCAAAAAAGAAACGTTTGTCGTGGACAATCATCCCAACGATCCTGACGCCGGATCACATGAAATCACGTTTTCGCGTCACCTTCTTATCGAGCGCGACGATTTCATGGAAGATCCGCCTCCGAAATATCACCGTCTATATCCCGGAAATCTCGTACGCCTCCGCGGCGCCTGTATCGTTCGCTGCACCGGTTGCAAAAAAGATGCCGACGGCAATGTAAAAGAAGTTTTGGCAGAGTATATCACCGGGACACGAGGCGGCACCTCTCCTCCTGGAGAAAAAGTACGCGGTACGATTCACTGGCTGGATGAAGAGACGGCCGTCCCTTGTGAAATCCGCCTCTACGACCATCTATTTGCTGTCGAAGATCCGGATGGTGATCCGAGAGATTACCACGAACTTTTGAATCCGAACTCGCTGACCGTCCTTACCGATGCTTACGTCGAACCTTGGCTTGTTACAGCGCATTCTAAAATCGGGTATCAGTTCATGAGACAAGGATATTTCATTGAGGACAACCACGACTCAAGCGAAGAACATCTCGTGTTCAATCGCTCTGTCTCTCTCCGCGATTCCTACAAGCCGGATATGTAAGCTGATCTTCGGGAATAGTTGTTCTCATCGTTTCAGCATTACTCTAAAGACGATTTGATTTGCGTCTTATGATAAACGGCGCCTCGCGGATTCATCGTCATAAGTTTATTGTTGTAAGGTTGGATGAGAAATTAGAGCGCTTTTTCGCGCGCTTTCCGTTCTTCTACGGCCTCGAGAATCACCGCTTTTTCGCTATACGGAACAGTGACGCCGGAGAATGTGCGCGTGTTGTCATCGCCCATGCCGGCAAAGAGGACGATATCTCCTTCGCGCGCGAGGTCGACCATTTGATGAATGGCGAGATGGCGATTGATCTCATGAAGCAGCTTGCCTTTGAAATCGGCCATGTGCGATAAAACTTCATCCATGATAGCTTCCGGATCTTCGTCGTAAGGACAATCTGTCGTAACCATAGCGACGTCCGCGTATTGGGAAACAGCCTCGGCGAGATCTCGTCGGCGATTTTTAGCGCGACCGCCGACGGCGCCAAATAACACCATCAATCGGCCATCTTGTCTTTTTAGGCCTGAAAGCATCTCTAGGACGGCACGCATGCCCATCCCGTTATGCGCGTAATCAATCATCATCATGACACCCGGAAAGGTGTCGAGAAATTCATTTCTGCCCGCGATCTTGTTTGAACGAAGCGCTTCACGGTATTGATCCGGCTGAAAACCCATCTGATTCATCACAGCGATGACCGCCAAGGCGTTGGCCACATTGTGGTCACCCGGTGCACTTATCGTCAAATCGCTTTCTTCTAAACCATGCACCGTGAAGCTTGCGGACGCTCCCTTTTCTTCATCGTAAGCATGGTGAAGATCGGTCGCCCATAAATTAGCACCCGACGACGGCTGCAAACTATACGTAATCGTTTTCCCTGTGGAGTGCGCTTTCATATAAGGGTAGGATGGATCGTCGAAGTTCAGGATCGACGTATTGGCCATGGAGAAAAGTTTTGCTTTGCTTTCGCGATAATCATCAAAATCGCTGTGCTCAATTGGGCTGATATGGTCATAACCGACGTTGGTACACACGGCATATTCAAACAACAAACCGTCAACGCGATGTCCCTTTAACGCAGACGAAGACACTTCCATAGCCACAACGTTCACGCCTCGGCAACGTAGTAAATATAAATAGCGCGTCAGAACGTTCATATCCGGCGTCGTATTGATGAGATCCCGATGAAAATCTCGATGTCGGACGCCGGTAGTACCAATAGAAGCCGCTTCCATGCCGCATGCCGTGAGCGCATCACAAAGCATGTGCGCTATTGTCGTTTTCCCTTTTGTACCGGTGATACCGATCAGCAAAAGCGCCCGCTCCGGATAACCAAAAAAGCGGCGCACAAGTGTGTTTTGAGCAAACGTCGTATTGTGTACGCCCAAGACCAAACAGTCTTCAGGGAGTTCGACGGCGCGTTCCGTCACAAAAATACGACATCCTCGTTCGTAGGCATCGCGGACGTACAGATGGCCGTCTGTCTTTATACCTGATATAGCAAGAAAAAGGACACCTTCCCTCGCCTTGCGCGAATCCGAGACGATATCCGTCACTGAAAAATCACGCCATTTTTCGAAATCGCCTTGAAATACAATGAAAGCAATCGTTTTTAGAAGAGATGCAAGGGAAACTCGGATCGATAAATCACCAAGATCACAATCCGTGATCTTGGTGTCCTCTTTCAAGGGTTGACTATGCGGCGCCTGTTTGCCAAGCGCCGCCGGTTCTTTTTGCATTTAACTCTCCGTATAGCTGTGCTTTAGAAGCGCTTAATCTTCCTCGACGTATTCTTCGGGAACTCCGTATCGCGGAGTGACACCGAGTGCACGGCTTTATAATTGACCAGTTTACGGTTGACTTCTTTGACCTGCTCCTGTATTTTCGCCAGCACACGATCATCCGTCAACTCAAGACCCTTTAATTCGGGATCAGCATCCACGGCATCTCTATTGGGGAAAATCTCCGCGTGAACGACGATATCATTGTTAACCGTCTTGCCTGACACAACGCTTTCTTGAATCAGCGGCTGGAGATTCAACAGGAATTCAATTTCTTCAGGGAAGATATTTTTCCCGTTTCTCGTCACGATCAAGTTTGCCTTGCGTCCGGTGATAATAACGAAATCGTTCTCGTCAAGGTAGCCAAGGTCACCCGTGTGGTAAAAGCCTTCCTCATCGATAACTTCACGCGTTTTCTCTTCATTCCTGTAGTAGCCGAGCATGACGTTGTCACCACGCCCGACGATCTCACCGATGCCGTCTTCATCGGGATCGACGATCTTCACTTCGACATTCGGCATTGGAAGTCCGGCAGCACGATTATTGTAAAAGTGCGTCCGGTTCAGCGCCAAGATCGGAGCACATTCGGTCAGTCCGTAGCCTTGAACGGTATGAAAACCCATGTCCTGCATGTTTTTGATCAGCGACGGCTCAATCGCTGCCCCGCCGGAAATGATAAGGCGCAGATGCCCGCCGAACCCCTCGTGAATCTGCTTGAACAATTTTGGACGGATATCGATGCCGATCTTGAGAAGAAAACGCGACAGAGCTAATCCGAATTTAAATTTACGATGCTGCTTCGGATTGTCCGTGATTTTGCGCATAATGCCGCGATAAAAGGCCTCAATCATCAAAGGAACGACAAGGATGATCGTCGTCTTGGTCTCTTTCATATTTTGAACGATGTACCTAAGGCCTGATGACACTGCTACACAACTGCCGCGATAAAGTTGACAAAGGTAGCCGCACGTACACTCGTACGTATGATGCAAGGGCAATACAGAAAGAAACCGGTCGTTTTCATCAATGTAAAGCAACGAACACATGCCCATCAGGTTGGTGCAAATGTTGTGGTGGCACAGCATGACGCCTTTCGGCTTAGATACTGTACCCGAGGTAAACAAGAGAATATGCATCTCGTTGGGATCGATAGGCAGCGTATCGTACGTTACATCCCCTGCTTCTCGCGCTTTTTCTCCTTCTTGGAGGATATCCCAGAAATAGAGATCGGTTTCACCCTCTTTCGGCAGGTCAAAATTGATGTATTGCTTCACTGTCGGCATTTGGTCGCGAATGCCTTCAATGACGTCTTTTTTCAGATTGGAGAAAAGAAGGTAATCCGCTTCGGCACTATTCATGAGGTTCACAATCTCATTTGCAGGAAGCTCTTTGTCAAGCGGCACGACAACGGCAAGACCATTGACAACTGCTAAATAAGATACGTACCACTCATAACGCGTCTCTGCAATGATCGCCACACGGCTTTTCATGTTAATCCCCATGTTTTTCAATGCTGTTCCGTACGCGCGCACATCAGCAAAAAATTGCTTGAAAGTCACACCGACATACGGACGCGAATGATCGACTTTCAGATTTTTCGCCTCTTCTGAACGCGGTGCGATCTGCCGCGTCGCGATCGGATCTTTCAGAAGATAAGCATTACGGTCGCCATAAAGTTTTTCACTTTGCTGTGCCATGTCGCGCAGATCACGAATCTCCCGGACATCATCCAGCGGATAGCGATATTTTTCCAGCTCATTCTCTACTGCAAAATCATGCAATTTAAATTCAGAATTTTGATTTGTCATTTTGTTCTACACTCTTTCCTACTTTCTTAAAATAAAGCGTTAGTCGCCGGAGAATCCGGCAACTCCCGCAACACGGTTTATCGTATTTCCGATTGTACTATCGTATTCGACAAATATTAATTATTTATGACATGACGATTATCCTTCCTTGTGTACAGTATCGGAATGATTAAATATAAGCACAAAAAAAGCGTCCAGGCTATCGACAGATCGCACAACAACGATGCCTGCGCCGTGGACGCTTTTCTTCATGATAGTAACGCGGCTAATAACACACCGCGTGATCACACCTTACTTAGAGTTTGCGCGGTTCCCTTTCCTGACAAACGTTTAGCGCGCTCCGGGAATCGTGATAACACTCGCGAGCTTGCTCAAAGGCATTGACTGTAAGTAGATGCGCCCAGGTCCGGTAAGTACGGTGTTGAAAAGTCCTTCGCCTCCCAACAACGCGTTTTTGACGCCTCCGGTCGTTTGAATGTCCATGCTGCAAGATTCGCTCATAGCTACTAAATATCCCGTGTCAATAATCATGGTCTCTCCGGGTCCGAGATCATAGGATTTGACGCTGCCGTCGATTTCGAGAAAAGCAATACCGTACCCTGAATAGCGTTGCATGATAAAGCCTTCACCGCCAAAGAATCCTGCGCCGAGTTTCTTCTGAAAGTGAACTGAAAGCTCAACGCCCATCTCGCTGGCCAAGAATGCCCTTTTCTGAGCAATGATGCCTTGTCCCGGCTGAATCATGAAAGCCATAATGGCTCCGGGAAAGCTCGATGCCAAAGCGATCATTCCTGGACCGCCCTGTGCCGTGTAAATATTCTGGAACATGGACTCGCCCGAAAACGCTCGTCCGACCATTTTACCAAAGCCGCCGTGACCTTTTGTCTGCATTTGCATATTCGGCGACATCCAAGACATCGCTCCTTTTTCCGTCAAAATGCTTTCACCGGCGTCGAGGTTACAAACCACATAGGGAAGTATTCCGCCTTCAATTGAGTAACGCATGATCAATCTCCTTTACTGTCTTTTTGCGATTCTCGTTAGCGAACTATTTGTCTTGTTTGCTTACGCGGGTCAGTACAAAACCGCCATGAACGAAGCCGATCGGCTCCGATCGTGAATTAATTTTATCATAGGCAAACGCCCTTTAGGTATAATGCCATTTATGTATAATGAAGACGATTGCTCTATAGAAAGAAGGTTGACATTATCATGAAAAAGCAAGTTATCGTTTTCTTAGCAGAAGGCTTTGAGATCATTGAGGCCATGACGCCGGTCGATTTTTTCCGTCGCGCAGACATGGATGTCATGACAGTGAGCTGGAACAACAAGCATCAGGTTGTCTCCTCCCACGGCATCCCCGTCATCGCCGACAAAATACTACCTGAGCTTAGTGACGAACAAGTTATCAACACCGATTTAGTAGTTATCCCCGGCGGCCTGCCCGGCGCGACCAACTTGGCAGACACGGATAGGGTCATTGAAGTATTGCAAAGTGTCCACGACCGGGGCGGAATGGTCGCTGCTATCTGCGCCGGTCCGTTTGTATTAGATAAAGCCGGACTGCTAAAAGACAGGAGATATACATGCTATCCGGGGTGTGAAGAAAAGATCAAAGATGGTCACTACATCAATCGGCTCGTCATCCACAGTGATCAAGTCGTCACAGCTAAAGGTCCGGGAGCATCGATGAATTTCGCTCTAACATTGATTAAATCTCTCAACGGTCAGAATGCCGCAAACGACATTTCGAAAGAAACATTCGCTTCAGAAAGCCTGAGATTCGAAAGAAACTGATATGTCGCCATTGATCAATAAGTTTAAGAACTGGACAAATACTGCCGAGCACATCGTCTTTTTTGGCGGCGCGGGCGTTTCAACTGAGTCCGGTGTACCTGATTTTCGAAGTCCCAAAGGCATCTATGCGCAAGAAGGCGGCGCAGAGCGTTATTTGACCTGTGAATTCATGCAAGAGCAACCTGAGCGCTTTTATGAGTTCTACCGGAAATATTTCATGTTTAGCGATATAGAGCCTAATGCGGCACACTACGTGCTCGCTGACATGGAAAAAGAAGGACGTCTTGATGCAGTTGTTACACAGAATGTGGATGGACTTCACCAAAAAGCAGGCAGCAAAAACGTACTGGAACTTCACGGCAACGGTCAGCGTTTTTACTGTACGTCCTGTGCAAAGCCCTATACCTTTGATGACGTGAATGCCGCAACAGGTGCGTTTTACTGTACTAAATCTGGCTGCAAACGGATCGTGCGACCAGATATCGTGATGTATGGCGAGTCATTAGACGATGCCGTCATCAATGCTTCGCTGAAAGCCATCGAACGTGCCGATCTTCTGATCGTCGGAGGCACCTCGCTGATGGTATATCCGGCAGCCGGATTAATTCAATGTAGGCCATACGGCTCAAAGCTCGTGCTCATCAACCTTGACGCGACGCCTTACGATAACGTCGCCGATCTTGTCATTCATGAACCGATCGGATCCGTTTTTAACCAGCTTCGCGAAGCACAATAAGGTATCGGTACGACACAACATTACATTGCGGCACGCCTTCCTTTGCATTTTAGCAAGATGAGATATCGCGGTGTGGTATTGTAGGTCGTACAGATTAAAGGACAAAACTCTTAGAACGGATCAAAGAAACCCATGACCTCACCCCAGACGTCTGATCAA
>JAAZJV010000279.1 GCA_012800135.1 Clostridiaceae bacterium
AGCCGATCCCGATGGTATTTTGCGAAACATGCGGCTGGCAGCCGTTGCCTGAAGATCAGTTGCCCCTGCTATTGCCTGAAGTGAAATCGTATGAGCCCACCGATACGGGTGAATCGCCATTGGCTTCCTTGACGGAATGGGTCAACACCACGTGTCCTCGTTGCGGCGGATCTGCAAAACGCGAGACCGACACAATGCCGCAATGGGCTGGTTCATCGTGGTATTTCATACGGTATACGGATCCCCGGTGTGATACGGGAATCGCCTCAAAGGAAGCGATGAAATATTGGCTTCCGGTTGACTGGTATAACGGCGGCATGGAGCATACGACCCTGCATCTCCTTTATTCCCGGTTCTGGAATCAATTCCTCTATGACCAAGGCGTCGTGCCGGTCAAAGAGCCCTATAAGCGGCGCACGAGTCACGGCATGATACTCGGCGAAAACGGCGAGAAAATGTCGAAATCGCGCGGCAATGTTGTCAATCCGGATGACGTCATTCACGAATACGGCGCGGATACATTACGTCTTTATGAGATGTTTATCGGCGATTTTGAGAAGCCGGCGCCTTGGAACACATCCTCGATTCGCGGTTGTTCGCGCTTCCTTGAGCGTGTCTTCGATCTTCAGAATAAGCTGATCGATGGCGACTCGTACCGAAGCGATCTTGAAACGCTGATGCATCAAACGATAAAAAAAGTGTCGTACGACATTGATCATCTGAAAGGGAATACGGCCATCGCTCAGCTGATGACATTGACCAATCGCTTTTACGACACGGGGAGCGTCAATCAGGCGGAGTATAAAACTTTTCTTCTGCTGCTCAATCCTTTTGCCCCTCACATCACGGAGGAAATCTGGGAGCGGCAGGCATTCGGCGGCAGAGTCACCGACCAGTCATGGCCTTTATATGACGAAGAAAAGACGAAGGAAGACGAAGTTGAAATCGTCATTCAAATCAACGGAAAAATACGTGCTCGCGTGATGATTTCGCGCGATATGCCAAAAGACGATGTCCTGCGATTTGCACGCGAAAATGAAGATGTCGCGCCTCACCTCGCAGGGAAACATGAGCTAAAAGCCATCTACGTACCCGGACGACTCGTCAACATTGTGGTGAAAGCATGAGCGTTGACGCGGGATAAAGCTTGAGCTGGGTATGGAATAAAGGACAAGATGCAAGAAATACGCCTTTTTTGTCGCGTTGACACGACCGTTTTGAATGGCAACATAGATCCGCCACTTTATACGACAGTATATGGTAATAAGTGACGGCAACGCGATGTCAATGACGTGATGAACGTATGTGAACCATAGCGATTGATGGTGAAGACGATCAGTGTCCTTAAAAACAAGCGTGTGCTAATTGGCGAAAATGCCGAATTGACGAATCGCGATAAAAAGGCGACAATAGCTAAAATAGAATTAAAGGCAGTGAAGGGAAGAGTAAACTCGACGGTGATCGACAGAGAACCCGGTAAGGTGGAAGCGGGACGAGCCGAGAAGTTGAACATGGCCCCTGAGCCGCGGCGCTGAGCTTGTGCCAGACTGTTTCATAACAGGATAATGAGACTAGTTGAATATTCAAAGTGTTCAACGTCCGGAACAGCGAATCAAGTTAGGTGTCGACGGGTGCGCCCGTTATCGCGCCGGAGTATGATAGTACTCTTTGAGGTCTATCTCGTGAGGGATAGG
>JAAZJV010000042.1 GCA_012800135.1 Clostridiaceae bacterium
ATGGAAGAGCTTGAAACGCTACCTGGAGTCGGACCTTCTACTGCTGAGGCGATCATTAACTTCAGGGAAGAAAACGGACCATTTAAAACGATCGAAGATTTAATGCTGGTTCCAGGAATTAAAGAGGGGCGTTTCGAACGAATGAAAGACCGATTACGGGTGGGATGATATTTCGTATCTTAGCGATTTTTTACGGAAAGAGACGAAAGATCGTTTACGTGTCGGATGATAGGCAACACGCACATTGGTATTAATCGAATAATTCATATTTCAAGGCAGTAAGAGAGGGGAAAATAATCTGAAAAGTTAAAAAGCCCTGAGGAAAATCCGCAGGGAGTGTGGTGACTCCGAGGAGAGTCGAACTCCCGTTTTCGCCTTGAGAGGGCGACGTCTTGACCACTTGACCACGGAGCCGTCACAACGAACGAGATTATACCATGACGATAAAACAGGCGCAAGTTCGTCAGGACCTAATATATCACCTAAGACGTTGCGGTGTACCATATTTTCGTTCTGGAGATGCTCCAGATCATATAAGTAACACAGCTCTGTCATCGTGATATGAACGAGATGAGTGCAAGTTCGTCAGAACCTAATTTCACCTAGACGTTGGCGCTGTGTCTTAAATCCGCTCCAAAGATGCTCTAGATCATAAAATTCGCGCTGCTCGGGTAACATTAGATGAACAACAAAATCGTTGTAGTCAAGGAGAATCCAGTTTTTTGAATCCATACCTTCAATGCGATCAGGAACGAGGGAGTGTTCCTTTTCAAGTCCTTCTTCAACGGCATCCGACAAAGATTTGATATGCAGTCCGGATGTGGCACTTGCGATCACAAAAAGATCGACTAGTGAGGTTTTTCCGGTCACGTCGACGATTTCAATATCTTCAGCTTTTCTCTCTTCAAGGATACGGCGAGCCGTCTCAGCCGCTTTACGAATATCTTTAAGTACTGCACTTGACTCAGGAAGCTCCTGCATCAATGGTTCAAATGGCTTGTTAGAGTGACTATCGTTGTCGTTCAAATGGGCCTCCATTCCCTGACCGGAGCTTTAAAATGTCCTCCGATCTTTGTAACTTTTCTATATTATACACGCTAAGAGTGTTATATGATCCAAACATTTTCGCTATTCTGGTCATGAAGTTGCTTTATAAATCGCGAATTTCTTCATAAGCAGCGATGCTAAAAGGATGTGGGATTTTTCCCTTGCGGTTAAGGGCTACAAATGTTTCTTCAAGACAAAGATGCATCGCAAAATCAAGATCACCTTTTTGTGAATACTTTCGGATTGGTTCTAGACGTTTAAAGGTTCGATCGTAGGCGATTTTATCTGCGAGGTATAACACTTTTTCAAGTGATGTCATGTTGGGTCGCGCCGTCGAATGAAAGCAGATGGCGTCTAAAATATCCGGTTCGTAGATGCCAAATATATTCTTTGCCAGCATTGCGCCAGCCGGACCGTGCAGAAGACTTTTATTAAGAGATGTCAACCATAGAGTTTCATTGTCGTTTAAACAGGAATTCCGTATTTTGGATGATGAAGCGTTCGATAAATAGGACGTCCGCATCTCGGATGATGAATTGTCTGATAAGCAGGAAGTCTGTATTTCTGATAATGAATTGTCTGATAAACAAGTAGTCCGCATCTCGGATGATGAATTGTCTGATAAACAGGTAGTTCGCGTCTCGGATAATGAAGTGTTCAGTAAAACAGAGTGATAATCGCTGCCTTCATAGTATGATCCGAACTCTTTGACACTCTGATCGGACGAAGCCAATTTATTTTTATTTGATAAAGCGACATCTCTTATGACTTTCGCGGCATCCTTTGCGAAAAGATGACTTGTTAAATATGCTTCTGCCAGTAAGAGTCGTTCTTTAACAGGAAGATTCTTTGCAGCGTCATGTAGCAAACCGGCTATAAACGCTTTCTCAAGATCAACTCCGTTTGCGAGTGCAAGACGCGCTGCATATTGCGCGACTGAGACGACGTGAAGACGTTGTTTTTGTGTGTAATATCGCCAAGCGGCCTGCTCAGTGGAGCGAATGCGGCTCCACGACTCTTCTGATAACGCATCGTATTCATCTTGAAAATCGTAGATGCGATAAGTATTGATAAGGCCAACCACTTTTTCCGGGCAGGCACCTTCGACACTCTTTCCTTGTCGAAGCGCTGTGCGCAAGTTGCTCGATGAGAGTGATGAAGGAGGCATTTTAAAGAACACAACATGCGCATCATCTTCTTTTTGGTAGCGTTCTGCTAATGTGTGCAACTTCTCCATGTCGTCATCACCGCGGCGCGCAACGGCAAACACAACTTTAAGCGCAAGCTCTTTATAACAACGCCAGCTGGGAAGCGCTTCGAAAGAGTCCGAGCCAATCACCAAATAGAGCGGATCGGGTGAGATTTTGTTAATTAAATGTGTCACGGTATCGATGGTGTAGCTAATGGCCGGTGTCTTTATTTCCTCATCCGACACATAGACTCTGGGAATTCCGTAAACACCGCGAATAGACATTTCATACCGAAATGTCGCTAAACGCATACGTGTCGTTTTATGGGGTGCCCATCCGAGAGGCATTACTAAGAGCGCCTCAACAGGAAGTGCTTCAACAGCGCTTTTAACGAGCATCCGATGCGCATTATGAAAAGGATCGAAGGATCCTCCCAGCAGTGCGATCGACTGTCCCTTAAAGCGTTCAAGAGAATCTAAATGCGACATATTGAACATATTGATATCCATCAATTTCTCTGCAATGCCTGTTCATCTGCTGTCTCACGCCTTTGGGCATCAATCATGAGCCAAGCGTTGATGAATCCGTCGATATCACCGTCCATTACGCCTTCTACGTCGCTCGTCTCAAAGTCCGTTCGATGATCTCGCACCATTGTGTAAGGGCAAAACACATAAGACCGAATCTGACTACCCCATGCGTTGTCGACGACATCGCCTTTCAAGTCATCGATACGTTCAAGTTGGCGCTCCTGCGCGATTTGATACAACTTAGATGTGAGGATGGACATTGCCGTCGCGCGATTCTGAATCTGAGATCGCTCATTCTGACATGTTACAACGATTCCCGTCGGAAGATGCGTGATGCGAACCGCGGAGCTTGTTTTATTGACGTGCTGTCCACCTGCTCCGGATGCGCGATATGTATCGACTTTAAGATCATCGGGATCGATGTTGATTTCAATCGTTTCGTCAAACTCGGGTAACACTTCACAAGAAGCAAATGAGGTATGACGACGTCCAGAGGAATCAAATGGTGAAATTCGGACGAGTCGGTGCACACCGTGCTCACTACGAAGATAACCGTAAGCGTTATCACCTGAGACACGGAAAGATAATGATTTGAGTCCTGCTTCGTCGCCATCAACAAGATCGAGTACTTGGAAATTAAAATCATGCTTCTCTGCCCAACGCATATACATGCGGCTCAGCATTTCTGTCCAATCCTGCGCCTCCGTACCTCCTGCGCCGGCGTGAAGTGTGACAAGAGCGTTCATGCTGTCATGTTCGCCGTTGAGCAACGTCTCAAGTCGCAAACGTTCAAAGTCATTTGTCCACTCTTCGAGTCCCCTTTCGGCTTCTTCCAGAGCTTCAGGGTCATTCTCTTCTTCCGCAAGCACAACAAGCACTTCGAGATCTTCGAGATCTTCGCCAAGTTGTTGATATTGCTCCGCTTTCTTTGAAAGATAGGCGATCCGCTTTTGTACGACTTGTGCGCGCTCAGTATCATTCCAGAAATCCGGATTAGATGACTCTTTAGTTAACCGAATTATTTCTTCCGCATCTTGGCCAAGACGCAAAGATTCTCCAAGGGGCGGCAAGCGCTTCATGTAGTTTACGATGTCGCCCTTTAATTCTTCAATCGTTATCATAAGGATATCCTATTCTTTTTTAAGACAAGTTGCCTGCCTTCAGCGGCAATACGCAGTATATAGTACGTCAGAAAATGAATAAATTATGTTCACAGTGATACAAGGCAATTTCCCCTGTCATTGTTCATCCATACGATCTTTAAAGGCCGGGCTTTCCTTGTAATAGGCCAGCCGATATGTGATTGCCGCCATTCGTCCGAACGATAGTGTCTTCAACGCAAAGAAGAATGCACGAATCAGCCCGTCAGACGTGGTCTTGGATCCAATAATCAGCAGTAAAATGTTTTCGCCAAAATTTATAACCGACCGTAGGAGAAAGAATGACACAAAAATCGCAAACTTCATGCCTTCCGTCAACGCTGCACTCGACTCCAAGGATGATGGGATATCTTTTTGATCAAATACTAATATGAATGCAGACATAGAAAACATCGTCGCAATGGCGTAAAAGGGAATACCATAAAGTGGACGAGAAACAACGTAAATGATCAGTGTCGAGGTTACTATCAAGAGAAAAGACGGAAATGCACGCAACGCAGCCTGTAAAGGAGTGACATTCTGTTTGAGAGTGAAAAGAGGCAAATCTATAATCAGTGGATTAATTCTCAGGATATCTTCTTCGTCGGAGAATCTGTTGTCTCTTTTCGCTTGCATCGGCTCCGTCAGCCAATGAAGTGCGTACAAAAGCATGAAAAAGAGCGCCACAATAAGGAGTCCGGTCTCTTTCAGAAGAGAAATCACCCACGCATTCGGCGGTAGTGGAAACGGTGTCTGAGCCGTGAAAAAGTTTGTGACTCTCTGATTGAAATCAATGATCGACTGCGTGTCATATTCAGTAAGATAAACGGTTGACGCCAGTACAAATAGCATGAGAAACCATCTGTGCACACGTCGTCTATCTGACAATTGATCAATTTTAAGCGCTTCAAAAACGGCCATGTTTTGGGTCAATTTGCTCCTATCTTCACTAAATCAGTTGATGCAGAATATTTCTCGGGATAGCGTACCATAAACGTCAACAATCTGTCATCCGCTCAGCTTTTCGGTGTAATGATCTGGACGACACCGCGTGTCATAGAAAGTCTGCTGATCAAGGCTTCGATACCTTCTTGACCGACATCTGTCTGAAAAGTCACTAGGGCGTGTACAAGTCCGTTCATAGGTAATCCTTGCTGAAATGACAATACAGTCACACCTGATTCAAAGAAGACATCCAAGCAACGCTGTACGATTCGATCCGTGCTCTCTGTAACAAGAAGGAGCGTTCTGACAGGCTTGTCGGTAAAAGACATTGCATCACGGATCGCTGTTCTGTACTTGTAATACGCGCTCCTGCTGATACCCACATCGCGAACGGCCTCGCTGACCGTCGTTGAATAACTTGAATCAAGACGGCGTTTGACTTCAATCACCTTTAGGAATACCTCCGGGAGCACATCCTCACGCACGAGATAGAAGTTTTCCCTCTTGTCTTTCGACGTCTTACGTTTCGCCATAGCGTGTTCCTTTCCGTTGAATAAAGCCCATATCATCAAAAAATGCGCTCAAGGCTCGACCTCGGTGGCTGACGGCGTTTTTTTCATCTTCTGTAAACTCGGCCAACGTCCGCATTTCTCCTTCCGGAATGAAAATGGGATCGTATCCGAAGCCTGCTGCGCCGGATAGGTTCTCAGCGATTGTACCTTTTACTTCGCCGTGATATAGCCTTTCTTCTCCTGAAGGGAAAATAACCGCGATGGAACAGAGAAAAGCTGCGTTTCGACGCGTCTCATGTTTGAGTTCGTGCAGTACTTTCTCCATCCGGTCATGATCCGTCGCCAATATTCCCGCAAATCGGGCAGAATAAATGCCTGGTGCCCCGTCGAGTGCATCAATCACTAGTCCGGAATCATCAGCCAATACAATCATATCCTGAGTGAGCGCGTGAACGGTTCTCGCCTTATACAAAGCGTTTTCATCAAATGACGATCCCTTCTCATCTAAATCTATATTAAGATCGGCATCCGTCAGACTTTTGAAGACGACAGGATAACCCTCAGCCATAGCGTGAAACTCGCGCATTTTAAAAACATTATGGGTTGCGATTAAGATAGTAAGTGGAACTGCCATTTTACTCTCACATGTAAAGTCCGCAATAGTCATTGCTATCTTGTCTCCTCTCAAGGAAAAGGATCTTTATAATGCCAGAAAATCGGCGATCGCAAAAGCGGCCTTTTGTACAGTCTCTTCCTTAAAAGGCGATGGATATCCGGATCTTAAAAGGCGAAGAAGCGGGTTACGGCCTTCATGAGTATTTAGGAGTCTTACATAGTACCCTTCTAGCTGAATATGATTTCTTCCAAAAGGCAATGTCCCCAATACTGTGACGAGGGCAAGCGCCTTTACAATGCCCGTAAGCGGCCTTTTTAGCAAGGACGGTGCCAT
>JAAZJV010000043.1 GCA_012800135.1 Clostridiaceae bacterium
GTGTCTTAAATGAACGTCTATTAGCTGCACATGGCGTGCTGTTGACAACAGAAGACATCCGAATGTTAGCGGAAGCGGGATCAACCGTTGTCCATTGTCCGACTTCTAATCTGCAAAGCCACGGCATTCCCAACGTTGTCACGGAATTAGAATACGGTGTGCGTCTAGGGCTGGGATGTGACGGCGCTTCATCCACAATGCATGACTTGTTTAACCAGGCGCGCATTCTCCAGAGCGTGATCATGGTTGACCAAGGACTTCCCGTTTTTGATCCGTTTGCTCTGCGAGCGGAGGTACTTTTACACCTATTCGGCCGCTCCTCGGACGATATTTTAGAACAAGGCAGAATGGAAAAGTCGATCCAATCAGGCGATATCGCGGATCTTATTGTTATTGACTTGTCCTCGACTCGATTCTGGCCTTCGGATCGAATGGCGCACCATCTCGTGACATCGGGCACAGGACAGGACGTCATTCATGCGATTGTCGACGGGCGCGTCGTCATGAAAGATCGTGAAGTCCTTTTTATCGACGTCGAAAAAGCGAAGCATGAGGCAGAACTAAGATTACCGGCAATTCTTGCACGCGCGGCACGTGCGTGAAAAAGGAGGGCACCTGTGAGCGTTGAATTACTGAGAGTAGATTCAATAACAAAGGTTTTTGGCGGCGGTATTATCGCGAATCAGGATATTTCGCTGACCATTATGCAAGGTGAAATTCACGGCATCGTCGGCGAGAACGGCGCAGGAAAATCGACCCTGATGAAAATTCTCTACGGAATGGAGAGTCCGACAAGCGGCGCCATATATCTTGAAAATGAGCTGCTTGAGTTGCGCTCGAGTCGCGATGCCATCGAAAAAGGGATCGGCATGGTGCATCAACACTTTATGCTGATTGAAGAGCTTTCCGGTTGGGAAAATTTCCGTCTGGGTCTTGAGGGAAAACCTTTCGTTATTAAACGGCAAGACGATCTTGACGAATTGCGTGAAGCGGATAAAAAATACCAATTCAACATTGATGGAAGTCTGCTTGTACGCGACATGAGCGTAGGCATGAAGCAAAAGTTGGAGATCCTCAAGATTTTGCACCGCGGCGTCAAGCTTCTCATCCTCGATGAACCGACAGCTGTGCTGACGCCACAGGAAACAGATGAGCTCTTTGCCCGTCTAATCGACTTGAAAAAGCAGGGCGTCACAATCGTCTTTATCTCACACAAGCTGAATGAAATCCGGCAAATCTGCGACCGCATTACCATCTTGCGTGACGGACGGAACATGGGTACTTACCCTGTCGGCGGCCTTAGCAACGAGAAAATTTCGGAACTCATGGTCGGGCGCCAAATCAGTCAGACAACGGATAAACCATTCCAAGAACCCGGTGACATTATCATCCAAGCTAAAGACTTAAAACAGGCAGACGTTTATGGCGTCGACAAACTGGCAAATGTTGACCTGACTTTGCGTTCCGGAGAAATTCTTGGTGTTGCCGGTGTCGATGGCAACGGACAAGACGAGTTGTTTAACGTGCTGACAGGCCAAGCGAAAGATTATGTTGGCAAGATCCAATTTGAAGGGACTGATATCCATAGCAAAACGATCCAGCAGCTGAACGATAAGGGGCTTGCGAAGGTACCTGCTGATCGCATGAAGGATGGCGTGTGTAAAGAACTGACGATCTGGGAGAATTTGTTTTCGCCGAGGATCAAGGGTTTTACAGGCAAGTTTGGCGCATTAAAACAAAAAGCGATCGACGAAGAGGCACAGAAGCTCATCCGTGATTTTCAGATCAAAGCGAAAGGCCCTTCACAAACGGTGCAAACGTTGTCGGGAGGAAATATACAAAAAGTTGTCGTCGCTCGCGAATTCAGCACCGATGTACATGCGCTTATCTTGAATGAGCCGACACGCGGCATCGATGTCGGCGCGATCTCCTTTATCCATCAGCGCATTTTGGAGATGAGAGAGAAGGGAACAGCGATCTTGCTGATCAGTTCCGATTTAGGCGAACTGCTCAACTTAAGCGATCGCATCATTGTTATGTACAAAGGCGAAGTGGTGGCAAGATTCAACCATCAGGAATCCCCCGTGACTGAACAAGAGCTTGGACTGTACATGCTAGGCCTGAAAAAGATGGAGACAAAAGAATCATGAGTAAAAAAGAAAAGGGTGCAAACATCCCGCCTCGGCGCTCCATAATTATGGAAAACTTCAGCATTGTACGCATCGCCGTTGCCTTGTTTCTTGCACTATCGATTGTATTTATCATCATCTACTTCGTCGCCGATGATCCGTGGCTTGCGATCAATCGCTTAGTGGCAGGACCGTTCCAAAGTTGGCGCAGCTTTTTCAGCGTGATTGAGCGAGCGATGCCCATCATCTTTACCGGACTTGCCATGAACGTCGTCTTGCAAAGCGGTATTTTCAATATCGGGCAAGACGGTGCGTTTTATATGGGAGCCGTTCTGGCCAGTGTTGTCGCCTTAAAACTTCCGACAATACTGGGCGTTACACAGTTCGTCGCCATTCTTGTCTCTGCAGTGGCAGGCGGCATTATCTCCATGTTGCCGGTTCTCTTGTACCGTTATACGAATGTCAACCCCATCGTCTCGGCGATCATGTTCAACTCGATTTTTTATTACGGGGGCGCATACATTGTCAGTACGTTCCTTCTGGAACGAAGCGGAACATGGGGCAGTTACGCTTTTCCAAAAGAAGCGAAACTGGGACTGATGATTCCTAAAAGCAAGATGCA
>JAAZJV010000280.1 GCA_012800135.1 Clostridiaceae bacterium
ATCAGCTAAAGCGCTTGGTCGACTGGGAAAGATCGCGACAGGTATCATTGCGGAAGATCCGACACTGTTCGGCAAACTGCTGATTTTGCAAGCGTTGCCGGGGACACAGGGTATCTACGGCTTGCTTGGCTGGTTTATGATCATGAGCCAGTCCGGCGTTCTGGGTGGGAATACAAATATCACCTTGCAACAAGGCCTTATGTTTGTGATGGCAGCGCTTCCCATTGCTCTGGTCGGGTTGCTTTCCGCGGCTCACCAAGGATGGGCATCAGAAGGCGGTATGGCGCTCATTACGAAGCGTCCGGATCGCAGCGGAAATGCGATCGTTTTTGCCGTTATGGTCGAAACGTACGCCATCCTTGCGCTGCTTGCGACGATTCTCGGCGTGCTGAGCATCAAAGTATAATGCAGCTTCATCGCTGAAGCCTTGATGCATGGTGCATCCTGAAAGAAATGGAGCGCTGAGACGTGCAGGGAATCGAACGAATCAAACAGCATATTATCGCCAATGCCGATGCCACGGTTAAGGCGATTCAAGAAGACACTGCATCCTTGGAGAAGAAGACGCTTGCAGAAAGCGAGGAAAGGTGTCGAAAAATACTTCAGGACGCTGAAGATAATTCGCGGCGAGATGCGGCAATGACCGTCCGCCGCGGCGAGAGCTTGGCGGATGCGGAAAAACGCAAAAACCGTCTAGCGCACCGACAGAAAATTGCAGATGATGTAATTTTTCGAGCTTTGAAACTGCTCAACGAGGAGCCGGAAGAACTTCGAGTAAAACGCTATGCGTCGTGGGTGCATGCACTCGGTGTAAGTAAAGGTGTAATCACACTGGCAGAAAGGGAACAGCATCTCAAAGCCCCCCTTGCCGCCGCACTTGGTGCGGGCGAGTTCACTTTTTCAAAGGAGGACGGAAGCTTTTCCGGCGGCATTATGATTCATCATGGCCGCGTCACAGACAATCTGACATATGATCTAGTTGTTCGTGATCACCGTCCGGAGCTGACGCGCCTCATTTTTGAAATCCTAGGCGACGAAACGTCGGACGAGGAGTCGGGCGATGCATAACCCAACGTCCGAAATAACGGTATTACCGCTGCCAATGATCCGCCAAGACAAGCAAGGATCATGGGGGTTTGCGGCAGGGAGGACTTGGGTTTTAGAGCGCAATCTTCTCGGAAAAGCAGGTATTGAGCGCCTGAATACGGCTACTTCGCAAGAAGATATTCGGCGCATTCTTTTGGAGCATCACTACCCACAAAAAAGTACGGTAGAAGCCATGATCGTCAATGAGTATGATGCGGCATATGCGTTTTTAAAAGAAGTTGAGCCTGACGACGGTTTTCGGACAGTGCTCCTCCTGCCGCGTGACGCGCACAACTTGAAGGTGTTTTTGAAGGAGGAACTTCAAGGAGATGACGCTCGTCCGTTTGATGCCTTGAAACCATCACTCTTCGGCACCACCTTAGTAGACCCGGAAACGCTTTATGACGCTGTACGCGGTGTAAAGAAAGATATCAAGGCGCCTGACTGGGTATTCGCCGTGATTCAACGCGCCCGCGAAGCGTATAACCGGCATTATGACGCGGCGGTAATCGATTTATCTGTCGATCGAGACACGGAGACGATGAGAGCTCGTCTAGCGGAGATGTTGAACGCGCCGTGGTTCTCCCGGGCGCTTGCCATGCGGCGTGATTTAACGAATTATGAGACGCTTTTGAGGAGTCGGCTTCGCGGCGTGAGCGAGTCGCAATTTCTTTTCAGTCTTCTTCCTTCAGGAATTATTTCGGAAACGGTATGGCAACAGCTTTTTGACGCGGAAAAAGGAGAGGTAAAGATTGCGCTTGCCGGCACGCCTTATGCCGCAATGAGCGATTACGTCGACACGTATGGCGATGAGGGATCTGCGGCCGCCTTTTTTCAGGACGCAGAGCGTCTGCTTGCCCAAGAAATTGCCAAAGGTAAACTTGAGGTGGCAGATGTTCGGCGAGTTCTTTATTACGTATTGACGCGCACCATCGAAATTCGGTATGCGCGCATGGCATTGGCGCGTGTCGGTTTGGCGGCAAAAAACATGAATCTTTCGGACGAGTCTGTATCCTTGTTAGACGGGTGCGAAGTTGTGGGGGACTGATGTGATGGAATGTGCCGTTCCGGAAATGAATTTAGAAGCCATGACGAATGGAGACCTTCATAAAGTCGGTGTGATCGGTGAATGGGAGAGCATCGTCGCTTTTCGTGCACTGGGACTTTCCGTTGCCGAAGCACGGACGCCGGAGGCGGCTTTAGCTCAACTCAACACTTGGGCAGAAGAAGGGTATGCCGTCATTTTTCTGACAGAAGCGCTCGCTGAGACAATGGGTAATGCGCTCGTGCCATGGCGACTGCGCGTGTTGCCTGCAGTCATTATCATTCCATCTTCCGGGAAAACGCCATATCTTGGACGTGGTGAACTTCGCGCGGCTGTCAGTAAGGCGACCGGAATCGATTTAATCGGACAGCGGAAAAAAACACAGGAAGAACAGTCCGCTAACGCCGAATCTGATTCCGAAGAGTCGGATATGTGTTTAACTTAACGGCTATGGCCGTTCTCTGTCCGTGAGAAATAAGACGCTGAGTAAATAAAAAGAGTTGTCGAATGTGAAATACGACATTTGAAGATATAGAGTGAGGAATCATCCATGAGCAAACGTATTCAGGGAGAAATCGTCAAGGTCTCCGGACCGCTTGTTATCGCTTCCGGCATGCGCGATGCCGACATGTTCGACGTTGTTGAAGTGTCGGATAAAAAGTTGATCGGTGAGATCATTGAGATGCACGGAGATGAGGCGTCAATTCAGGTGTACGAAGAGACGGCCGGATTAGGCCCCGGCGAAGAAGTCGTCTCTCGCGGTACACCGCTTTCAGTAGAGTTGGGACCCGGCATGATCGGCAGCATTTACGACGGTATTCAGCGTCCGCTTGACCGACTCGCAGCGATGGAAGGTGATTACATCACACGCGGCGCTTTCGCGCCCGCACTCGATCGCGATAAAACATGGGTGTTTAAGCCGGTGCTGAAAGAAGGCGATGTTGTCCGCGGCGGTGACGTGATCGGCATCGTTGATGAAACGGAGATTATGGAGCACCGCATATTGGTTCCGCCCGGTCTTTCCGGAACACTGAAAGCGATTTATGAAGGCGACTTCAAGGTAACGGATACTGTAGCCATCGTCGAAGATGAACAGCAAAAGACGCATGAGCTCACAATGATGCAACGCTGGCC
>JAAZJV010000004.1 GCA_012800135.1 Clostridiaceae bacterium
AGGAATTCGTATTTTTAAGGAAATAGGCGGAACCGTATTTTGGAAGCGCTTCCCCCGTAACAGGATGATCTCTTAGGAGTTGAATGTATTTTTTATTGTACTTGTCGAATTTTTCTTTGTCGTAAATATAAGGCTTTTTCGTGCCGAAAGCGATGATCGCCTTAATCTTTTTTGAACCCATTACCGCTCCTGCACCGCAGCGGCCGGCAACGCGTTCGCCGGAAACGGCGCTGGCGTAACGCACGAGATTCTCACCTGCCGGTCCGATCACAAGTTTTCCCCAATGCGGTTCAAACTGTTTCTGCACCTGTTCCGTATTCATGCCCCAAAGATGTTCAGCGTTTTTCAGGCTGATCGTACCGTCTGCAATTTCGATATAGGACGGACGCTCCGCCTCGCCTTTTAGAATGATGCCGTCGTAGCCCGCCGCCTTCAGCATAATGCCGAATGTACCGCCGCAGTTGCTTGTCGCGATACCGCCCGTAAGAACATTCTTGAAAGAAAGGTTGAAACGACTCGTCGAAGCGGCTCCGGTGCCGGTCATAGGGCTTGTATTGACGATAATCACATTGTCCGCCGAAAGCGGGTCAACACGAGGGGGAACCAAATCAAACAAAAGCCTTGAACCCAAAGCCTTGCCGCCCACATACTTTGTATACAACTCCTCAGTTATAGGATAATCGTCCGCCTCGCCTGTCGATAAGTCGATGATGGCATACTTCGGCAATCTAAAACTCGTTCTTTTCATGCTTGTTGCTCACCGTCCTTCATCGTGATGGCGTTTAGCGGGCATCGCAGGGCACACAAGCCGCATCCGACACACTGCTTTTCATTTTCAAGGTAAGCATGAACCTTTATATCGCCTTTGTACTTCGGGGGTGAAATACGAAGACAGTTCTTCCCGCAGGCTTGGACACAAATGGAACAGGCGCTGCAAAGTTCCTCATCAATCACAGGTTTTTTCCACGCCTGCTTCGGTTTTTTTTCCGCGACCTTCCCGTCTGCATTGAGTATAGCTCCCACGTTGCACATATTGGCGCATACACCACATTCAATGCAGCGCTTTGGATTGATAATGTGCCTCTCCTTCGGTTTCCCCTCGATGGCAAACACAGGGCAGTTTCTGGCACAAAGGGTGCAGCCTATACATTTTTCGCTGATGAAATAAGCTCTTTTACTATCTTTCGAACGAATGCGCTCTATGGTTCTTACAAACTCCTCCCTACCCCAAATAACAGGAACTGGATAAAGAGGGTTGCCTTCCTTCATGGCAAATCGAACCATTTTAGGGATGTCCTCATCCTTGATGACGTCTATTTTTTTCGGGATCCCCATATCGCTTTCCATCTGCTTGATGGCGGCGATAAAGGCCTTCGCTTTCTCTTCATCATTTCTTCCATTGATGCCGACAACATCGGCAAGCCGCGCCAACTTTTTGTGCACGGCAGAACCAAAATCTTCCATGACATAAGGAAGGATGACGGCGTTAGCAAGGCCATGCGGCGTTCCGTAAAGACCTCCTAAAGTATGGGCAATGGCATGAACATATCCCACGCAAGCGCGACTGAATGCCCTGCCCGCATAAAGTGCGGCAAGCTGCATGTCAGCGCGTGCTTCAAGATCTTTCCCGTCTCGATATACTTTCGGTAAATTCTCAAAAATAAGTTTGGTAGCTTTCTCTGACAGGCGTCGCGTGTATCTTGGAGCGAATTTATTGGTATAAGCCTCTATTGCATGTGTCAAGGCGTCAAGACCCGTTGTCGCCGTTGTATGCGGCGGAAGACCGACGGTTAGTTCCGGATCGAGCACGGCATATCTTGGCAGGAGCGAAGGATCCTGGATGGCATACTTATGTTGCGTACTGTAGTCGGTCACGACTGCCGCCAATGTGGCTTCCGAACCTGTTCCGGCCGTCGTCGGAACGGCAAAAAGCGGCGGAACCTTGAAACTCCGCACTTTGAGTGTGCCGCCGAGTTGAGAAATGCTTTTCTTGGGTCTTGCTACGCGAGCGGCCGCCGCCTTCGCACAATCCATCGCCGAACCGCCGCCAAAAGCGATAAAAGCTTGGCAATCATGTTCACGGTACATCTCGTAGGCTTTTTCGATGCACTCGATGGATGGATTAACGATCGCCTCATCGTAAAGCACGTATGATAGTCCATCTCTATCACAAGCTTCAAATAGACTTTCTAAAAGCCCCATCTTGGACAGGACTTTGTCGGTCACAATCAGCACTTTGCCAATGCCGCGTTCCTTGATGAATGCCGGAAGCTTCTTAATGCTCCCGGCTCCTGTAAGCAACTTAGGACTCGGTTGCGGCATAAAAGTCATGCCTACACCCACCAATAAGAACTGAAACACTCTATAGAAAAGCTTTTTGATAATCGACATCGCCTAGCCCCCCTTGTTACACGACGATATTAGTAATGACTTGAACAGCACTTCCCTGCTCTTAGTTCGATAGAGACATCATTTTGTATCAATTGATTCAATGTAAACAGAAATCCCGATGGATATCCTCGTCCCTTTCGGGTCGGAAGAAATGTGATTTGAACTTATCTGCCGCCCAACAACGTTCCCAGCCCTTTCCGAGCAGGAAGAAGTACATGTTCTATTTTCTCGTCCATCATAGTCGTTTTTGCTCATTTGAACAACATAGGATTACAAAACACGTTAAGTTACATACGAGTTTAAATGTACACATACAATGAAATAATAACGTCACCATTACCAATGGCACTAAAAAAACACAGTATGTGCAATTACGACGCAAAAAATACCATCAAAGCCGATTATTAATCGAAATTTTACTGAGATCTAGCCGAACAACGCTCTTCGTTGAAAAACGGGCTGTTACCTGTTTATCATTTTTTATTTTTCAAGTCGGCAATTTCACCCATATCAGGAAGCCATACGGAAGAAGCGTCGACAAAGTTGCTCTTATCTTTAGCTTGACCGGCAATGGTAGCGGGAATTGTCCCATTGAGCTGACCGCGAACACTCTTTGTTCTCAAAAGACAAAACTCTGTCAAAGTGTCCACCCCCACATGAAAGTCTTCATAGGAACAAAATGCCGTCGGATCCTTTTTGACATAGGAAGCAATCATGTTACGCGTTTCCGCCATATAACGTTCAAAGTAGCCACTCTCAAAATACTGACTGATCAGCTCGTTAAAATATTCGCGGTATTGGCTAAAGTAGACTTTGTTTTTCATGAGATTGTGATACAGCGGGCGTTTCAGCATAATTTCTCCGCTGGCTGGCGTATAGATGGGATAATTGACGTATAAAGTTGAATCGTTGATCGGATTCGGCATACCGAGTGAATATGTCGCAAAAGCCAAATTATAATCCCAAGGTAGAATACTCAATATACCGTCTTCTTCATAGAGAAAATAGTTGTGGCCGGTTTTGCCAAGGTAGCTATCCATGTTCACAACAAAAACTTGAACGGTAAAGTAGCGCAACACTTCATCGACATTAATAGCTGTCTCCAGATTTTCGCCTGTTGATAACACTTTCAGCGCTTCAATGAGACGCCTCTTATCCGCATCCTTGATTTTAAACTTTGATTTGCGAAAGATATTGTCGTAACTTTTAAAATCATCGTCCGTATAGCGCAGATGCACATCAGCATTTTCAGCTTTTAGAGACTTATAATCAGGCTTATAGAGCTTGCCATAAGTCGCGCCGAAATTGCGTTTGGCAAAAGCCTCCTCCGGCTCCTCAATAGCCAAAAACAGCCCCCAGTCCTCGCCGTTTACACACACCCACGTGTAACTGCAAAGCGGCGTAGGGACGCCCATGTGCTCCATCATGTCAAAGCAAACCCAAGTCTTCATATAGCTGTTATCTTGGAACGAAGAATCCAACGAAAACTTGTCCAGGCCGTGATAGCTTCTGAATTCGTAGTGATCGAATTCCAGCTTTAAACTGTAGCGATCGAGACCGTATTTATGAGTCAAACGTAGGGAATTGTTGCCTTTTGCCCGTATGCCGACATTGGAAAATTTTTCGCCGTCAATGACGACCGAACAAGGCGTGTATTTTTCTTTGATCGCCGTTTCGAGAAAGCCATCCCAGTCATCGATCAAAATATCGACGGTAT
>JAAZJV010000005.1 GCA_012800135.1 Clostridiaceae bacterium
AGGAACAACAGGCTCAGCGCGCCCATGCCGCCATTGGTAACAATGATTTCTGTGTTCGGATCATAATTCAAATCTTTCAGATAGGATTTTTCGGCGATAGCCTTACGGAATGAGAGCAAACCTGCGTTCGGTGTATAGTGCGTAATGCCTTTGTCTAGCGCTTCCTTGCAGACTTCACAAAGCAACTTCGGTGTAGCCATATCGGGCTCGCCAATTCCAAGACTAATGACGCCTGTCATTTTGTTGGCGCGGTCAAACATGGCGCGAATGGCTCCTTGCTGCAATGTTTTTGCTTTTTCATTAATCCATTTCATGATTCAATATTCTCCTTTTTATCTCTGTACCCTTCCGGTTCCGTCTCCGCCCATTAGCTTCATGACTTCGGGAACGGTAACACGGTTATAATCTCCCGGGATACTGTGCTTCAAACAAGAGGCAGCTACCGCAAATTCGAGTGCTGACTGCTTGTCTTCATAATGGTTCAGGCCGTAGATCAGGCCGCCTGAGAAACTATCTCCGCCGCCGACACGGTCAATAATATCGCGGATCTCATACTTTTTTGAGACATAAAAATTTTTCCCATCATTCAAACATGCCGCCCAGCCGTTCCAGTCTGCACTATAGCTCTCGCGGAGCGTGATAGCAATGCACTTCATGTTCGGATAGTCCTTAAGAACCTTATCGCTGAGCAAGCGGTATTTCTCGCGGTCAAGTTCGCCGGATTCAACGTCCACATCAACTGTAATTTCAAGCGACTTCTGAACATCCTCTTCGTTTGCGATCACAACATCAACGAACCTTACCATCTCACGCATTACTTCGGCTGCCCTTTTGCCGTACTTCCAAAGGTTCTTGCGGTAATTGAGGTCGCAGGAAACCGTAATACCGCGCTCTTTTGCTTCTTTTACAGATTCGAGCGACAACGCCATCGCGCTCTCCGAAATAGCCGGGGTGATGCCGGTGATGTGGAACCAATCAATATCCTCGAAGGCATTGTTCCAGTCAATGTCGCCAAGTTTAGCTAAAGCGATTGCAGACCCTGAACGGTCATAGATCACGCGACTGGGCAATTGGTTTGCGCCGCCCTCGACATAGTAGATGCCGAACCGGCCTTCACCAATTACGATTCGTGAAGTATCAACGCCAAAGCCTCGCAGCTCCCGAACACAAGCATCTGTAATGGGGTTGTCGGGCAATACAGTCAAATAGCTGACATCTAGGCCATAATTGGCCAACGAAACGGCCACATTGGCTTCGCCGCCGCCGAATGTAGCTTCGAGATAGTGATTTGTTAATAGACGCTCCAATCCCGGAGCCTTAAGGCGAAGCATGATCTCGCCAAATGTTAAAAATTTCATTACTTTCCTCCTTATATCTTCAGGCAGACAAAAACAAAGCCGCCAATTTCATCCCTTAAGACAGACGACTTTCAGGTCATTTTTTATATTTGTCCGTATCAATATCGCTGATTAAGCCTCTCTTATCCAATCCCGCTATAACAGGAAAGACCGAGTTCGTGCTAATTGCGATGTAACCATTGTTTCCAATGTGCGCCAAATAAAAGACGAGTACCGCAGCTCTCTTCTATCATCAGGCTCCTAGGTAAGCTTCCTTTATGCGTTCATCAGCAAGAAGATCTGACGATTTGCCCTGCATGATAATATTTCCCGTTTCCAGGACGTAGGCACGAGAGGAAGTGTTTAGTGCAAGAAACGCATTCTGCTCGATCAGCAGGATACTTGTGCCATCCTCGCTAATCCTGCGAATAATATTAAATATTTCTTCCACAAGGATTGGAGCAAGCCCCATACTGGGCTCATCGAGCATGAGTAAACTACCGCTAGTCATCAATGCACGTCCGAGGGACAACATTTGTTGCTCCCCACCGGAAAGTGTGCCTGCCTGTTGATTCATACGCTCATGCAGACGAGGGAATATTTCGTACACACGTTCTATATCTCTTTTGATCTTTGAACGATCCTTGATGATATTCGCGCCCATAAGGAGATTCTCTTTAACACTCATCCGTGAAAACACGCGTCGTCCTTCAGGCACATGCGCGATGCCAAGCTCGACAATTTGATAGGGCTTGAGTTTTGTCAGTTCCTGCCCTTGAAAAATGATCGAGCCGCTTTTGGCTTTCTCCAAGCCCGATATCGTACGCAGAGTGGTCGATTTCCCGGCACCGTTCGAACCGATCAGCGCAACGGTCTCGCCCTGCTGAACTTCAAAGGAGATACCCTTCACTGCATTGATCGCACCATAGGACACATGCAGATCCTTAACCTCAAGCATTGACATTTTGGTATCCTCCCCCTAAATAGGCTTCTATGACTTTAGGATCTTTTTGAACCACATCAGGAGTGCCTTCCGAAATGGTCCTTCCAAAATCAATAACCTTGATACGGTCTGCGATCGGCATGACAAAGTTCATATGGTGCTCAATTAGAATAATGCTCAGATCAAAATCCTTGCGGATCCGCACGACAAGCTGAGCCATTTCTTCGATCTCGGTCGTGATCATACCGGCGACAGGTTCGTCAAGCAACAGTATCTTCGGATTTGTCATCAGCGCGCGCGCAAGCTCTAGCCGGCGCTGGTCGCCATAAGGCAAATTTTTCGCCAGCAAATCGGCCTTATCTGCTAAGCTCAGCGGCTCGAGTATACTCATTGCCTTCTCGTCGAGCTCACGCTCATGTTTTACCATTGTTCTTGTGCGCACGAGAGAGCTGACCAAGTTGTCTTTGCAGTGCATTGTGGCCGCCATTTTAATATTGTCTATCACGGATGCATTGGAAAACAGACGAATGTTCTGGAACGTTCTGCTGATGCCTCGCTGGGCATACTGATATGGTTTTAGGCCGACAAGACTCTCTCCTTCCAACTCGATGGAGCCGGAAGTTGGACGATAAATTCCGGTCAGCATGTTAAAAATAGTTGTCTTTCCGGCACCGTTCGGACCAATTATCGCAACAAGCTCGTCTTTTTCCAGATTCAGATTAAAATCATCAACAGCACGTAGCCCACCAAATTGGATACTTAAGTTTTTGACCTCAAGAAGACTCATTATAGGCTACCCCCTCTATTCCGCAGACATGTCGTTCTTTTTTCGGCCAACCCAAGGCTTTTCGTAGAGCGACGAACGTTTAATGCGCAGGAAAGGAACCTCCTTGCCGCCGATGAGACCTTCACTGCGGTAAAGCATGACGGCAATCAAAATGATCGCATATAGCACCAGGCGCCAAGTGGCGAGGAAACGAAGTACTTCAGGCAGAATGGTCAGCAGTACAGCGCCGACAACCGAGCCGGTTAACGAACCGCTTCCGCCTGCGTACAGGTAAACAAGATAGTCAGCGCTCTTAGTGAAACCAAATGAGTCGGGCTGGATGAAGGAGAGCACGTGAGCATACAATCCTCCCGCCACACCCGCAATAAACGCAGCGATGCAGAAAGACATGATCTTGTATTTGGTGGTATTAATACCCATTGCGTCAGCAGCAATCTCGTTATCACGAATCGCGATGAAGGCTCTCCCATAGGGCGAATAAATCAAATTGCGAAGCAACCAAAGCGTCAAGACGACGAAAAACATGATCCAGAAAAAATTAGCATAGTTCGGAATTCCGATCATACCGCGAGCGCCGCCGATGGGTTGTATCAGACGCAGTAACGCGCGGACAATCTCGCCAAAAGCCAAAGTCACGATGGCCAAATAGTCCCCCTTGAGCTTCAGGGACGGAATGCCGATCAAAATGCCTACGATCGCCGCAACGATGCCTCCACAGAGCAGGCCCAAAAGAAATACAGGAATCTGTGCCGCCTCCGGAATACTGTTACTTTTGAACACCATCGTCGTAATGACAGCGGCGCCGTAAGCACCGAGAGACATGAAACCTGCATGGCCGATACAAAACTGACCGGTAAATCCGTTGACTAGATTCAAACTGGCGGTCATCAGCACGTTAACCCCCGCGAACAACATGACCTGCATGTAATAACCGTTGATTATATCTGCTCTTCGAAGCAGCATAATAACAATATAAAACACAATACAGCCGAGTAGAGGGCCGATTTTTCTCAGCAACGGATGCATCGTCTTTGCATTTGTCGTTTTCATAATTGTCCGCCCTCCTTATACTTTTTCTATGGTAACTTTGCCCATGATGCCCGCCGGCTTCACTAGAAGAATTACGATGAGAATAATGAAACCTACGGCATAGCCAAAGGTTGAATTGATCGCAGTCGCGAAGATCTGCGCGATGCCGAGAATGAAGCCGCCGAGCATCGCACCGCGGATGTCGCCTATACCGCCGAGAACAGCTGACACAAATGACATGTTGCCTAGCCAGGATCCCATATAAACCTCTACCTGAGGATAGACACTGGCATAACAGATGCCGGACACAGCTGCCAGCGCGCCGCCGATGAAAAAAGTAATAGATATCACTTTGTCGATGTTGATCCCCATCAGCGAAGCAGCATCTTTGTCCATGCTGACTGCGCGCATCTGAGCGCCCATCTTTGTTTTGGCGACTAAACGATCGAGCGCGAGCATCGTAACGGCAGCAAGAATGATCATAATGATTTGCGTAGATGTGATGGATGCGCCAAGGACAGTGAATGTCTTTGGGGTAAACAGTGTGGGAAACGGACGCGGGTTCGGACCGATAAACGGTAGAGCACGCGGAAAATTTGTCAAGAACATTGAAACGCCAACCGCCGTGATCAGAGCAATCATACGCGGTTTATTCCGCAAAGGGCGATAAGCAATGGCTTCAACGCCAACAGCAATACCGCCGGTCATGACCATCGCAATCAGGATGATGCAGCCTACAGCCAACATCGGGTAGGTGCCGTCAATAGACACGCTGTCAAAGAGCTTGGCGATAAAATATGTGCCAAGCGCGCCGATCATCAGGAAATCGCCGTGTGCGGTATTAATCATTCCGACAATACCGTAAACCATGGTATAACCTAGCGCCAGCAACGCATAAACGCTCCCTAGCTGTAGACCGTACACTAAATATTGCAAAAATGATGCCAAAGCTATTGCCTCCATTCCAGAAAAAATAAAAAGGTGTGCCAGCGGGCAAACGCTCATCCGGCACACCGTGTAATCATAGAAAACAGATTACGGATTGACCGTGGAAACAAAGTGGGTTACACCATCTGCGTCATACTGCATGATGATGCCGCCCTTGATCGGGTTGCGGGTCTCAGGATCCATGGTCATCTTACCGGACGGCAGCTCCAAACCATCGATGGACGCGAGCGCGTCGCGCACACCGGCGCGATCGAGCGTCTTTGCATTCTGAATTGCCCATACGATCATTTTGGCCGCTTCATAGGTCAGCTCCGCATTGGAGTTCGGCAACTCATCCGGATACAGTTTGACATATGCGTCAACAAATTTCTTTGCGGCCTCGTCGGTGGACTCAGCAGAGAACGCCGAGACATAAGCAACGCCTTCAATCGCCGGTCCGGCAACTTTAGCAACGTCAGGGGTATCTGCGCTGTCGCCGCAGACGATCTGGCAATTCAATCCGGCTGTACGAGCCTGCTGAATCTGAAGACCAAGCTCAACGTTCAAGTTCGGAAGCAGCAGCACGTCAGGGTTTTGCGCTGCCAACTTGGTCAATTGCACGTTGTAGTCCTTGACGTCGGAGCCGGAGTACTCTTCGATGGCGAGTACTTCACCTTTGTAATTCTCAATAAAGGCATCTTTCAAACCAACCGAATAAGCATCCGCGTTGTTGAACATGATGCAAGCGGTTTTGTGTCCCTGCTCATCACAGTAAGCCGCAGCAACGGCGCCCTGGAACGGATCAATGAAGCAAGCGCGGAAAATATAATCACCGACTTCGGTAACAGCGGTGTTCGTGCCGAAGCTGGTGATCGCCGGGCACTTTGCATTCTGCGCTATCGGAGCGGCAGCCAACATGCACTTCGACGAGTCAGGACCGGCAATCGCGATAACCTTCTCTTCCTCGATCAGCTTCTGATAAACGTTGGCAGTCTTCTCCTCTAAACCTTCGGTATCCATGACGACGAACTCAATCGGATACTCCTTGTCGCCGACAGTGATCTTGCCGCCGAGCTCTTCTTTCAGGACATCGGCACCATGGGTACTGTATTTACCAGCCATCGCCGCCATACCGGACATTGGGAATGCCAAGCCGATCTTGATGGTCTCAACTGATCCCTCTTTTTCTGACGAACCACAAGCGCATACAGACACTGCCAAGATGACACCTAGAGCCAGACAAAGAATACGCAAAAACTTTTTCATTTCTTCCTCCTATGATTTAAAATATCATTCTTTTCTGAAATAAATTCAGATTTAGAACCGCATACTGACCTATTGTATCAATAGTCAGAAATTACACGGCAATTATACACTATCATAATACATTTTAGGCAAATTAAACAGACTAATTTGCATCTGCAAATTTATATATGAACATTATCCTAAAAAAACTCGAATAATAAGTTCAAGATAACCAACTCCTAATGAATATAGTGATATTCCACTAACACACTCCTATTCAAGCAGCGCATGAACGTCACATGTGATAAGCTTAACAATGCGATTCTAAGATCAAATGATTCACTCTTGAGAAAGGTAGACGTCAAACATGCCAACCGGAATCTTAGATTCCTTTCAGCTCATTGTAGGACTTTATCTTTACTATGTTGCGATCAAAGGCTCCGGACAGATGTATCGGTTCGGCGACATGGATGAAGAAACAGAAAGACACATCCGTAGGCCTTTACGCATCATCTATACTGTGGGCGGTACGCTTGCACTTATAGAGTTCGGGCTCTGTGCTCTGCAAAACAGTATGTTTACACGCACAGTAGACGAATCAGGTATATCGATCACACAGAATTATTCCATCGATGTCCTGCCGTTTTTAAGCTATAACCTGCTCTCAATTCTAATTTTTTCTCTCACTGTGTTGCTAGTGGGTCTGCTCGTTTTCGTCTTTGTCTGGATGCGTCGAAAAAGTCGCTAAAATGGCTCTCCGTTTTTACAGAAAAGGAAACTCCTTGTGCAGACATTAAATTATTCTAAATGACTTCCGAGATAGAGAAAATGACTTCAAAAAAATGCTGTGCTCATTGATGATAATCATGCAAAAGCATTGTTTCGAAGCTATTTGTAATCGTCAAATTAGGTTTCAACGAACGCAACCGCTTCCACCTCGCAGAGCACATTCTTCGGAAGGGTTTTGACGGCCACACAGGAACGCGCCGGTTTATGATCCTTGAAATATCGGGCGTACACTTGGTTGAATACCGCGAAATCGTCCATAGACTGCAAAAAACAGAGTGTTTTCACAACAGAATTGAATGAACTTCCGGCAGCGGCGAGTACATGGCCGAGATTCTCAAGAACCTGTGTCGCCTGCGCCTCAAATTCCGATGGAACTTCACCCGTCTCGGGACACACAGGCAGCTGACCGGACGTAAACACAAAATTCCCGACCACCATTGCCTGAGAATACGGTCCGATGGCGGCAGGCGCCTTTTCTGTTTCGACTTTCTTCAATATGTTCTCCATCTTCAATCCATTACCTTTCTAAATAATGACGCGTCGACCATTTTCTTAATGCGACACAAAATAAAGCAGCTACGACACATTATATACTGCGCCGCAGCTGCTGTGTGCTTTTTGATTCCCGTGATCAGTTAATCTGATTCGCCCGTAACGCATATAGTGCCTAATATTGTGAAAGTAATACGCGTTATTATTTCGTCCTCTTCGGCTGATTCACCTTCCTAATCTTCACCGGGAGAAGATATTTTTTCTTGAGTTTCGGAACCGGCATCCAATGTCTTTTCGAAAGACTCTGTTGCGGCGGAATTTGTTTCTTTGCGAAGAACGACAAGATGATCTGCCTCAACATCGAGGTCGACGATCGCCGTGTCGCCTTTTTCAATGACACCGTCGAGAAGCGCTTCGGAGAATCGGTCTTCGACTTCGGACTGAATCAGGCGGCGTAGCGGTCTGGCTCCGAATTCGGGCTTGTAACCGCGCGTCGCCAAGTAATCTTTCGCTTCGTCCGTGACATCGGTCATGATACCGAGATCGGCAATGCGCGCGATCAAATTGTTCAACATGATATCAACGATCTTTCGCATCGTCTCCGGGCTCAGCATGTGGAAGAAGATGATGCCGTCGACACGGTTGATAAACTCAGGCGCAAAGGTACGGCGAAGTTCATCCATGACAAGCTGTTTCGCCTCTTCGTAAGATTTGCCTCCATACATCGTCGCGGTATCTTCCTCTTCACCCGCGTTTTGATCTGCGGTTCCGAAGCCGATCCTCCGCCCCTGCGATGTCGTAAGCAGGCGTGCGCCGATATTGGACGTCATGATGATGATGGTGTTTGTAAAGTCAACCGTTCGTCCCTGTCCATCGGTCAAACGACCGTCTTCCATAATCTGAAGAAGCGCATTCAATACGTCAGGGTGCGCTTTTTCGACTTCATCGAACAGGACGACGGAATACGGCTGCCTTCTCACTTTTTCCGTAAGTTGACCGCCCTCATCGTAGCCGACGTAACCGGGCGGCGAGCCGATCAGCTTCGAGACGTCGAACTTCTCCATATACTCAGACATATCGACACGGATCAGCGCATTCTCGTATCCGAACATGGCCTCCGCCAGCGCTTTGGCAAGCTCCGTCTTTCCGACACCCGTCGTACCGAGGAAAATAAAGGATCCCATCGGCCTGTTCGGATCTTTCAGCCCGAGGCGTCCGCGACGAATCGCTTTTGCGACGGCCGTTACGGCCTCGTCCTGACCGAGTACACGTTTTTTCAGTTCGTCTTCCAAGTTGCGAAGCCGCTCATGGTCATCTTCTGTCAACGTATTCACAGGAATATTCGTCCAGCTTGAGACAATGTCGGCGATCATGTCCGCAGTAAGAGGCGGCCACGTGTCTCGATCTTTCTCTTCCGAGACGTTTTGACCGGCTTCAATCTTCTTTTCAATAGCATCCTCTCTCGTCTTCAACTCAGCCGCTCTCTCAAAGGCTTCCTTGTCAACAGCGTCTTCTTTCTCAGCGCGTACTTTCTCAAGCTCGCTTTGCAGTTCATATAGCTCCTTAGAATCGGCGGCCCGGTTAAGTCTTAGGCGTGACGCGGCTTCGTCGATCAAATCGATCGCCTTGTCCGGCAAGAACCGATCGGAGATGTAACGTGAGGACAGTTTGACGGCCTCTTGGATCGCATCTTCAGAGATCTTGACGCGGTGATGCTCCTCGTATTTGGATCGAAGTCCCAACAAGATCTCCACCGTGTCTTCCGGCGTCGGTTCATCGACCATGACCGGCATGAATCGGCGCTCAAGTGCAGCATCTTTCTCAATATGTTTGCGGTACTCATCGATCGTTGTTGCGCCGATGACTTGAACTTCGCCGCGCGCCAGCATCGGTTTAAGAATGTTGGCCGCGTCCAGAGCGCCCTCCGATGCGCCGGCGCCGACAATCGTGTGCAATTCATCAATGAAAAGCACAATGTTGCCTGCTTTGATAGCTTCATCAAGACCTTTTTTCAATCGATCTTCGAATTCACCGCGGTATTTCGATCCGGCCACCATCCCTGAAAGATCGAGGGACAGCAGGCGTTTGCCCTGTAAGATAGACGGCACTCGGTTTGACGTTATTTTCTGGGCAAGACCCTCAACGATAGCTGTTTTCCCGACACCCGGCTCGCCAATCAAGACGGGATTATTTTTCGTCCGACGACATAGAATCTGTTCGACACGGAGAATTTCCTCATGACGCCCAATAACCGGATCGAAGCGGTTTTCCTGTGCCATCGCAGTCATGTCACGACTGAATTTATCCAAATTCGGAGTGTTCGTTTTGTGATTCAAGGCCTCTCGTTCGGACGATTTATTGCCTAACGAGCGTTCGTTAACAGATGATGACGATACACTTCTTTCATCTTGTGACTCGATCGCGCCGCCTTGAGCAAGAGCATTTGAAAGTTCACGGTAAAGCGCGCGAATATTAACGCCCGCCTGATTGAGGATACGCACGGCAACACTGTCGCCATCCCTCAAAATGCCAAGTAAAAGATGTTCCGGCTCAATGACAGCTGCAGGCCCGGCAGCCGCGGCTTCGCGAGCCGCGAGGTTGAGCACTCGACGCGTTCTTGGCGTCATTTGATTAATGATCTGATTGCCGTCCAGTTTTGCTATTTCCGTTTCAGGAACGTCGACAGGTTCTTTTCGGTTTAAAAGGATCAGGTTTTTTCTTATTAGATCTTCATCTATACCCGCCTGACTTAAAAGATCGCAACATAGCCCGCTGCCTTCAGCTGCGATCCCTAAAAGCAGATGTTCCGTTCCGATATATCCTGTTTGAAATGAGCGCGATGTCACCCATGCTGTGCCGAGTGCCTGTCCCGCCCTTTGTGAAAATCTAACCATCATATATTGTTTGCTCTCCTATTCTTAAATGGTTAACACATGGCTAGTGCATAGTTTCAATATGATTTGTTATTAATTTAATTTATTGACTCAAACACTTGCGGATAATGTCCGCGCGCGCTTCATCTCGCTCCCATCCGTCGAGCGGTCGTCCCATCTGCTGTTGGATCGCGCCGGCACCAACACTGGCGAAAAGCGATTGAATCGTTCTGTATTCCGGCATGTCCGGCAGCTCCAGCTCGCGTCCGAGGCGGAGGAGAGATAGCCCTTTCATCGCCTCTTCCGTCGACATCCTCCGCGCAAAAAGCATCTTCCCTTTGACGCGGCCGATCTTGTCTTCCAAGCCGACGCGGTCGCGATCATACAGTTTCCGCCTTGCTTTACGTTCTTCAGAGGCGACATTTTCGGCAAGCCGCGTCATGTCAAGAAGCGTCTTTTCTTCCGAAACACCGAGCGTAACTTGATTAGAAAGCTGAACCATGTCGGCGGAAGGTTCACTACCTTCTCCATCTGCGCCGCGAAGCGCGAAGCCGGCTCGCGCCAGCTTTCGTGAAAGATCGCCGACAATGCCCGTCCTAATAAGCCCCGGAATGTGTAACATACACGATGCTCGCATTCCGGTACCTGTATTCGTTGGACAGCTCGTAAGGTATCCGAGCCTTTCGCTTTTTGCCATCGGGATCCGCTCTTCCAACGCTGCTGCGTTTTTTGATACGTCATAGGCTGTTTTTTCAAAACATAAGCCTGCTCCGATAGCAAATATTCGTAGATGATCTTCTTCGTTGACAAGAATCCCTGCCGACTCATCTCCAAAGAGAAAGAGCGCTTCGCCTTCTCTTTTTCTAAGCATATTTCTGCTTATAACACGTTTATCAGCTAAGGCAGTGACTGCAATATCGTCCATCTCTGCCAGATCGACAACAAGAGGTTTCTCAACTTGTGCGTCACAAACCTCGCGGAATGCGATCTCAACGCGTTCGCGTACTTGGTCTTTTTCCTCAGGAGTCAGTCGCCAAGGAAAAGGTGTATTGTCAATATTTCGTGCCAAACGCACACGCGTCGAGATGACAACGTCTTCACTCGGTCCGTCTTCTAAATACCAACTCACACTCATCTTTTACTTCCTGCTTCACTCAACATTCACGTCGCACATCATTCTCAACCGTCATCTTGATCGTCATTTGTGCGGTTATCCGATGACATATCCTTGTTATTCATGTGTTTTTCCGACGTCTTATCTGCTTTGACTGTTTTTTCAATATCGTAAATAGCATCACGCAACTGAGCCGCAAATTCATAGTTTTCAGTTTTAACGGCTTCTTGAAGCTCTGTGCGAAGCCGCATGATTTCAGACACCGCCGAGATCTCTTCGTTATCGTCTGTAGAACGTCGTTCTCCTGCGTGAACAAACCGGAAGGGCACATCTATTTGCATATCGTACCCACCTGCTTTTGAAGATTCCGGATCACTCGACCGTGCTTTTTCGTCCGAAATCGAAATGCGACTGTCTTCAAAACGATTTTTTACGTGGCGGGTGTGCCCGTGAGCCTTCTGAAAAACAGGCGTCAAGAGCTGAGCGAAAGTGTCATA
>JAAZJV010000281.1 GCA_012800135.1 Clostridiaceae bacterium
TACCGTAAAGGATACAGGATACGCCGCCGATGGCAGGTCCGGGGATCGAGCGAATGAAGCTTCCCACGTGCGGGAAGAGACTCGCGACGATTGCGATGACTGCGGCGATGCGCATGACGCCCGGTGCAAAGATCCTTGTCAGCGCGAGAACACCGGTGTTCTCACTGTACGTGGTGTTCGCAGGACCGCCGAAAACAGCAGCCATGCTGGTGGCAAGACCGTCACCGATAAGCGTGCGATGGAGACCGGGATCTTTGATGTAGTTGCGGCCGACCGTCGCGGATACGGCGGAGATATCGCCAACGTGCTCCATCATTGTCGCCAAGGCAATCGGCGCGATGGTGATGATGGCGCTCACATCAAATTTCATGAAGTTCTCTTTAAAAATCGGAACCGCAAAGAAGCCTTCTGTGTTCTTGAGTGCAGAAAAATCAACCATGCCGCAAGCCAGCGCAACAAGATAAGATGCGACGACGCCGATAAGAATAGGAACAACGCGAATCATGCCCTTGCCCCAGATATTGCAGATGATGATCGATCCGATGGCGACGAGAGCAACTAACCAGTTCAACCCCATGGAGATGCCCTCAATAGGTGTCTGGATATTGTTCAGCGCCGAAGGGGCAAGAATCAGACCGATACCGATGATGATCGGACCGGTGACGACGGGCGGGAACCAGCGCATGACGCGATTCACGCCGACCACTTTGATGATGAGTGCAAGCACACAGTAGATCAAGCCTGCAACAAAAATGCCGCCCGATGCGTAGGGCAGTTTCGTCGGATCATGGGCATCCGAGAACGGGCTGCCGGCGACGATGTTGTAACCGACAATAAACGCAAACGATGAACCAAGGAAAACAGGCACTTTGAATCCTGTAATCACGTGGAACAGCAGTGTGCCGAGTCCGGCCATGAGAAGCGTCGTGTTGACGTCGAGACCGGTGAGCAGCGGCACGAGAACGGTCGCTCCGAACATCGCTACGGCTTGCTGCAGTCCGAAAATAAACTGCTGGAAATAGTTGATGCCGTCGAGCGAATAGATCGGGTCAATGCCCAATCTTACTTTTTTTTCTGTCATTCGTCCATCTCCTCTCATAATAAGTGTCCTTTTATATTATTTTGAGGCTTATTGCTACGTTCTCGTAATTTTACGTAATAACGCACAAAAAGTTCTTCAAAACAGGAACACTCATCAATAGATTTATACATATGCTATCATAACATAAATACGGGTCGCATTGTCATTATTTACAGGATCACGTTTTTTTTCGGATTTCTTTCTAACGAAATTCAACAAGTCAAAAGGTCAGCAAGTGTGGATAATTGGTTGTTTCGTCTAAAGAACATTAAGAATAATACAATTAAGTTGCTCTATTTTGTAATGTAATGAATACACGTAAGAACTTTAGCTTTTATCTTAAAAGTCGTCAAGTATTTGTCGATACTGCATATGATTCTTTCGCGAGATGACGAAGACGCCATCTTGCAGAAGAATCATATTCGCTGTTTTAGGCAGCTCAATTAGAAAGTTCAAATCAGGAAAGATATTCTGTTTTTCTTACGTTTTTAACAATGATTTGCCCTTTACGAATGACGTACGGTCTGTTCGGCGCGAGCGCAATCGCCTCACGAACATCCTTTGCATCGATCATGACAAGATCAGCATCGCAACTTTCTTCGAGTCCGTATGCGGGAAGTTTCATTATTTTGTTGGCGTCCGTCGTGATCATATCAAAGATTTTTTCAAGTTCATGAGGAAGTGTCATCTGAGCAGTGTGAGCGGTGACATTGGCGACCTGAAGCATATCAGCATTTCCGAGCGGATAGAA
>JAAZJV010000044.1 GCA_012800135.1 Clostridiaceae bacterium
GAATGCGATGTCCCAAAACCCTGTTTTCTGTTCTTTTAGAGGAAGAACGTCAATTCCTTCTCTTTCGAGTTTCAGCTTCATCTTTGTGTCTCCTTTTTGAAAATTATATGAAAACGATTTCATATTGTAATCACTATAATAGCGATATATTAGTTTGTCAAATCAATTTTTTGGCCATTTTAGCAATGAAAGGACTATATTTATGATTGTTTTTGCATTTCTATCCCTATAGACATTGCAGCAAACAATGATATTTTCATGAAAATAACATCATCAAATCTTGCGTTTGTGTTTTTAATGACTTATATTTAATCAACAATGAGTGATCGATCGCTCACATTAAATTTATCTATAGAGTGATAACCATGACCATAAAAGAATTATCAAAACTTGCCGGAGTATCCATCGCGACGGTATCGCGTGTACTCAATCATCCGGAACTGGTACAGCCGGCAACGCGGGAGCATGTATTGAAAATCATGAAAGAATACAATTACGCTCCCAATTGGAATGCGCGCAGCTTGAGAAAAGGTAAATCGGGCATCATCGTACTTCTCATTTCGAAGATAGAACGACTTTTTGACAGCATGGTCGTATCGGGCGTTGAAACCATTGCGTCAAATAAAAACTACAATATTGTTTTAGGTGTTACGAACGAGGATAAAGACGCCGAAATAAAGTACGTAGGACAAATGCTCGACCGCGATGTTGACGGGCTGATTCTTGTCAACTCGCAATTAAAGAAAGAGCAAGTACGCCGCATAGTAAACAAGCAAATTCCGCTCGTTCATGTCGGAAAACAATCGGATGGCGCCTTTAAGAATCAGTGCTACATTGATCATGAGAACTCCATTTATCGATTGATGTTACATCTCTTCAGTCTTCGTCATAAGACCTTTAATTTTTTTATTGATCCTTTTGCTTCACTGTTATTCCGTCAAGTTCAAACGGGGATAAAAATGGCAATGTATGAAGCACCTCCCGATGTTAACATTACGTTCTCTTCGGTGGAGAGCAGTGTTTCCGGAGGCCGTAATACTTTAAAACAGTTAGCCTCCATCGATGAATTGCCGGATGTCGTTGTCTGCGGGACAGTAGAACAGGTCATGGGCGTGATCGACGGCGCACAACAACTCGGACTTAATATTCCGGAAGATCTGGCGCTTGTCAGCTTGTCAGATGCGCCTGTTTGCTCGATCTTAAGGCCGCCCATCACCAGCGTCTCCCAGCCTGTAACACGTCTTGGCATGATGGCAGCCCGTATGCTGTTTGACATCATTGAATCGACAGAAATAAGCATGGAACCGCCTAATGAGATTTCTTTGAAAGCGGAGCTTCTCGTCCGTTACTCGTGTGGCAATACAAAACACATTTATGAAACATTTGAATAGAAGGAGTTCTAGCATGGATCTGTCCGTTTTTATCGAAGGCTTTGAGTTAAAAAATCCCTTTATCGTATCGGCCGGACCGTGGGCGCGAGATGCAAAGAGCATACAAACCTGCATCGATCAGGGACCCGGTGCGGTGACTACGGAGACGATCACGCTTGAAGCCAACCCCTGTATCTCGCCTCGTATGTATGTGAAAGATCATCACACGCTCAACACAAAGATGTTCTCACATTTAAATTTAGAAGAGTGGGAATGCGAGATTGAAAAGATTGACAAGCGCGACTGCAAACTGATCTTGAGCATATGGGGCAATTCTGAATCAGAGATTGAATATCTGGCTAAGAAAGCTGTTTACATGGGAGCAGATGCCATTGAGGTCAGCATGTCCGCGCCCATTCCTAACCGACCCTTCGACATGACACCTAATGACGCAAAAAAGTTTATGCGTTCAGCCATTATGGCTGCCGACGGTATTCCCGTCATACCGAAGCTATCTTACGAAATATGCCTCTCTTCAGATTTTACAAGAAAACTGGCGGAATCCGGCGTTCGTATTGTGACTGCAATTGACGGCCTAAAAGGATTAATGGGAGTCGACATTGAGACACATCGCTCCTTAATGCCGACGTATGGAGGTTTTAACGGTACAAGCATACACCCGATTGCACTAGCGGCAACAGCAACACTAAAACAATACACACCATTTTATATTTTTAGCAGCGGCGGTGTGTTGACTTTTGAAAATATCCTTGAATTTATCATGCTTGGATCTACCTGTGTTGAATTGGCATCCATAATTCAGATTCACGGCGTTTCCGTGATCTCACAGGTGATCAAAGAATGTGTTCAGTGGCTTGAATCACATGGATATAACAGTTTTTCAGAGATACGCGGCCTCGCTTTAGGAACGCTGCATCGATTTGAAAACATTAGACCGGAGCCGCTTTTTGCAACAAGCAACGGACAAACATGTAATCTCGACACATGCCATCAGTGCATTAGCGGCTGTCTCTATGACGCCATACAAAAAGACGACCTTGGCGTCATTCACATTGACAGCAACAATTGCTCCGGATGCGGACACTGTGTTGCCCGTTGTCCCGAGAATTTGCTCGAAATGCGCTGGGCAAAAAGCAGTCGATACTAAGCAAACTGTCTTAATCCCGCCGCAATCACCAAGTTTTCGGTGTATCCGCCAGAACGTTGGTATAATTGATAAAACTCTTTTACAGCCGCCGGAGCTTTGATAAAACCACTAAAATTCCGGTGCAAGCACGAGGGCTCTGATGTAACCATCTATGCTCCGGTGCAATAGCCAAAGGGACTCAACGGTGAGTCCCTTTTGAATGCTCAATACACTCTCGATTCGTAGATTCGAATTATGCTTAGTTTTTACTGTCTTAGCAGAGTGACTCCATACGGTTCTTTGCAGTCAACTGTCTTGTATACTTTTTCTCAGAATCCTTAGTGATTCGGCGAAATAGAGCTCCGGGTTGCCGAAGTACGGACTTAGTAGTTCGAGTGAGACCCAGCCGTCGTACTGATATCTTTTTAAGATGTGTAAGAAGGCTGTTAACGGGATTTGTCCTTCAGGGTTGTCGAGGGACATGTGCCATTCCGTTTGTCCGTCTGTGTTGCACAGGTGAATATATTCGATCTTGCCTTCCAGTTTTTCGAAGTATTCGCTATATGGTTCTTGCGCGATGAAGGGAGGCACGACATCGATCATGGCCGTCAAATAAGGCGAATCAATCGTTGTGAGCACCTGCACTAGATCATCGGCATTGGCAATCAGATTCCCGCCTTCGGAGGGGGACAGACTCTCTATGACGATTTTTACCTCTTGTTTTTCAGCCTCTTCTACCAACTCTGAGAAAAACTCCATCAGCTGATCCCAGATTTCCGCTTTATCCCTGCCATAGCCCGGATGCGGTATGGTCATCTGCATCAAAGAACAGTCTATCTTCCTCGTCGCCTCTAAAGCACAACAAAGATACTTAAGGGCATCTTTTCGTTCAGCGGGAAGCCGGGAACATGGATGATAGGGATATGCTAGGATTTCAGGCACATACATGGAGACAGGCAATTGGTACTTTTCCGACCACCGATTAATGTTATCAATGGCCTCGTCATCAAGATCTTTCACAAAAGCGTGAGGTCTTCCTCCCCAAATCTCAATGCCGTCAAGTCCATAATGATGAAAAAGCTGAAAAACACTTTCCAGCGAATATCGATTGAACAGATAAGTCAATGCCGTTATTTTCATGTTTACCACCTTACTCCTTTATGTGATGCTTTTATGTGATGCTGTCTTGTACTTTAGGATAATTTTATTTGACGTTATTTTTAATGTCTCAATTTCTTGATTTCCCTTCTTTTTTATATGACTTTATATTACGTGTTATTGTTCTTCTTTAGAGAGCCTTCAGTTTAAAGATATCAAGGTCATTGCCAACTCTTGTTCCACTCACTAATTCACGTAAGTAATCCTGAACGTAGGAAAGTTTTCGGCTTGACACCTCCAAGGCAGATAAAACCTCTTGCTCTCCTTGCTACTCTACGTGATGTAGTCTTGTCCGCCAGAAAATCATCGATTCGACACCGGCATGACAGTCACAGCCTCTTTTCCACCATACCCGTTTACACAATATAATCCTGTACTTCGGAAAGTCTCCTGCTTGAAGCCATCAGAGCAGTAGCTACCTCGTGCCAAATCGGGAAGATGTTTTCATATCGTTTTTGGATCGATTCGTCCGGTGTGTAAGTCACGCCTTCTGTTTCTTCGAGCCATTTGCTGAAATCAATATTATGGTCAGCGATGTTTTTCTCTAGACCCATGAAACCGATAAGGGCTCCTCCAATGCTACAGCGATCACGAAAATCGGTTGGCACAAAAATACGGTCACCGAAAATGTCCGCTAGGATGTTGACCCACGCCTGATTGCCGGCGCCTCCTCCCATTAGAACCATCGGTCTCTTCGAGCGGGCATCGCCACAGAGTTTTTTAATGGCCAGCAAATTGTAGGTAATCCCCTCCAGCGTCGCTCTTACGATCTCCGACTGGCCGGTTTCATAAGCAAGATTCATGTAGGCGCCACGAACGTATGGGTTGGCCCACGGTGCGCGCTCTCCAAGAAGAAACGGAAAAAAGAGGACACCGGAAGCGCCGGGAGCACTTTCAGCCAAAAGATTCCCCAACTCTTCATAGGTAAACTGATCGGCAAATAGGTTTTCTTTCAACCATTGGTATGACATGCCGCCCGTTTGCATCGTGCCGCCCAGCATGTAAAGATCAGGCAGAACATGGGGTTCGCATTGCAAGCGACCCTCCGGATCCATAAAGGGTTCATCCAGCACTTCCATATACCATGAGGAACTTCCAAGCGAGATGTAAGCATCTCCCTTTTCAAAGCAAAGCGCGCCCGCGTGAGAGGCGGAGCCGTCTCCTGCGCCGGCGACGACGGGAATGCATTCATCTTCATCAAACCCGCATGCTTGTAATGCTTCGGGAGTTATATAGCCGACGATATCGGTACTATTCAAAATTCGAGGGAACTTATCAGCCGATACTCCACACGAGTCTAAAACGACGTCGGACCAGTCTCGCTTGTGAAGATCGTAGCAGAGAGTATACGCCGCGTCCGTGTGGTCGGTGGCGTAGTTCCCTGTCAGTTTCAAGTTGATGTAGTCTTTGGAATGCAAAAATTGATAAGTTTGATCATATATATCGCGGTTGTGTTTCACTAACCAAAGAATCTTTGGAAGTGTATAACCACAACTTGCCGGTTGGCCTGTAATTTGATAGAGCCATTCTGCGCCGAGCATCTCTTCGATCTGCTCCATCTCTTCTTTAGACCGCAGATCGGCCCAGATAACGGAGCGCATAAGCGGCTCCCCCGCATTTGATACGGGGAGCATCCCCATCATTTGGCCCGTTATGGCAACACATTTTACTTTTACATGACAACCGTTTCTATGTAGTAGTGTTCGTGTCGAGCGACAAACGCTCGCCCACCATTCCTCGGGATCCTGTTCCATCCAGTCTCTTTCAGGAACGTACGTCGGGTAAGGCTCAAAATGGCTGTCCACAATCCCGAGATGGTGATCAACTAATACGGACTTGCAACCTGATGTCCCGATATCATGGGACAGAATCGTTTCCTTCGTTTCATTTACATTTTTCGTCATCTTCCTACTCATCAGGCAGCTGACGGATCATCGCCTCAGCTGAATAAACATTCATGCCGATTCGATGGACTCCAAGTTCAACCATGCGCTTAACCGTCTCGAGATCGCGAATGCCGCCTGCACATTTCACTTTGATTTTATTATTCGCGCCTCGTAGCATGAGTCGTGCATGCTCGACGGTGCATGCTCCCAGATTACCTGTTCCTGACTTCACGAAATCGGCACCGCTGAGAATAACAAGTTCACAGGCTTTCTCAATCTGTTCGGGTGACAGAATGGCGCATTCGATGATCACTTTTAAGTTGTGGTTCGACGGCACAACGTCGCGAACCGCCTTAAGGTCTTCTAGCACATATTCGTATTCACCATTTCTGAAAGCGGCGATGTTCATCCACATGTCGATTTCATCGCAGCCCATCTCAATGTACTTTTTGGCTTCAAATACTTTCACTTCAGTCAATTCCGTGCCTGCGCCGAGAGATGATCCTACTCCGCCGCCAACACCTGTTACGCAACCTTTCATGTTTTCCAACAGGTAGGGGTAATAGGATGCAAAACCGAAGATCTGTGCGAACTCGTATTTTTTTGAATATTCAACGAGATCTCGATGAGAAGAAAAAGAAAGATTTGCACCGATGGCCGTTGCGTCGACCATGCCTGCAAAGCTCTTTGCCGTAAGCTTCATATTAAAGCCTTCTTTCTATAATGTTGTTTTAATGTTGTTTGTTTGTAAGGCTGTTTTACTTGTAATGCTGTCTTGTTTTTAAGTCAAATGTTGTTCTGTTTGTTATATTGTTCTGTTTCTAAAAATATAATAAATTCATTTTCCGCGGCTGAGAAGATGTCTAGCGGGATTGTTGCCGGACATTCTAACTCTGCCTGCATTCATTTTTTGCGACCGACGAAAAGAGGCGCTTGCCGAGTCAAATTTGTATGACGTCTTCGTCACTCTCCGCAACTGGAAAGGAGCTTGACGGGCTAATTGTTAGATGTCTTGACTCTACCGACATTTATTCTTTACGGGTGAAGAGGAGCAGCCGAAGCTGCCCCTTTTCACCGTTTCATTGTTTACAGCATGTTTTATGGTGTAAACGATTCTTCTGTTTGTGTCGTTGACATTTACTCTTTGAACTTGAACTCGTCAATCTCTTCTGCTCTGGCAATACCAAGTTCGAGCAAGATGTGCTCTGACGTATCGCCGCCATTCAGGAACTTGTCCGCTGTTTCAACACAGATTCTTCCCATCATAATGGGGAACTGTGCGACTGATGCGGCCAGTATGCCGTCTGGTCCGTCTGCTTTCATGATGTCAATTTGCTCGGGCGACGCGTCATATCCGACGATTCTGACTTCATTCCTGCCCATCTGTGTGCACGCAGCATAAGCGCCAAGCGTATGGTCGCCGTCCGGTGCGAAGATCGCACTGAGATCCGGATGAGCGGTGAGCATGTTTTCGGTTGTCTTCTGGTGCGCATCTCTCGGGCCGTTGGACAGCTGTCTTACGATTTCGATGTCAGGCGCATGCTCTTTGATATAGTCTTCCACGCCCTGGCAGCGCTGTTCAATGACAACAACACCGGGGTTATCTTCCAGAATGAGAACTTTTCCTTCTGTTCCGATTCTGTTGACGATCTCTTTGCCTGCTTGTACTCCGCCATCATAGTTATCGCACTTAATGACCGCATTACACTCATCCATGTCGGCAATGATGTCATAGTTGATGATCGGAACACCTTTGTTCAGCGCATCCTGCAAGTGAGGAACGATGGCATAGGCATCGATCGGCGC
>JAAZJV010000282.1 GCA_012800135.1 Clostridiaceae bacterium
GCGATGCGAGTACAGTTCTATCTTTCGGCAACAGGATCAAATGAGAATATCGGCAACTCCTTTACATGGACACAAAAACAGGATTCTACATGGGTAAAAGAAGCCGTGTCCGCATCACTCATTGGAGTGCAGGATACACCGAAAATACCGATCAATCTAATAAAAGAATATTGGATTGACGGTCAGTTTGAATATCACCGGAAAGCAATGAGACGCAACCACCGAAAACATCGCATAAACGAAAATACCGCGAAGGGCATGCTGATAGCCTCAGTAATGATGTTTGTCATCGTTTTTGTGCTGGAGTTTTTGTTCAACACTGTCATTACGAGACCAATCATAGAAGAGCCGCTCCCCGCTTTTCTCATGCAACATGAAGATCAAGCATTCACCCTGCGAAGTTTATTGAAGATCGTTTTGGGCGGTGTATCAGCCATAACGCTATTCCTCTCCAGCTATTACGGCAAACTGTCCTTAGAGCGAAAAAGTCTTGATCACGAAAAGATGGCGTCGCTATATCTCTCTGCAAAGGAACAGTTCGAGCGCGGCAACGCAGACAACGATCAGCTGTTTTCCGAGCTCGCCCGTGAAGAGATCATAGAAAACGGTAACTGGTTCTCGTATTGCCGCGAAAACTCGCCGTCTTTCGATGTTTGATGGTTTTCAAGCAATTATCTTCCGTATTTACACTCTTTCTTTAGCTCGGGAAAACTTTTGAGGCCAGCTTGTTTAGCAACCCTGCACTCCTCGGATATTGTCTGATGAAGTTCATACTATTCAGTAATATATCTCGCCCGTTTTTATAAACCCGCTTCCAAAATGGCATAGATTTCCTGCAGGTTCACGTTTTCCCTTATTGCTTGGGCAAGAGTGTTGTATTGTGCCTCTCTTTGCGTCTTCACATTTGATGCTTTTCCTTGAGGATTTTGTGAAGACAGTTGCATGTCCATGAATAGGCTGTCCTCCTCCGGCAGATTGATGTCCAGCATGGGAAGCACACCGAGAACCGGTTTATTGGTGATGTCTTCGATCATGCGAAGACCGGGTTTTAACAGATTGATATCCCCGCGAAATTTATTGATGATCATACCTTTAATCATGGCTTGCTCATCTTCTTCCAACAAAGCGATCGTGCCGTAAAGCTGGGCGAACACACCGCCCCGATTGATATCCCCTACCAACAGCACCGGCGCTTTACACATACGGGCCAAACCCATGTTGACAATATCGTTCTGCTTTAAATTAATTTCAGCAGGACTGCCGGCACCTTCAATAACAACAATGTCATACTCAGAAGATAGAGAATGGAAAGCACGCAAGATGTCCGGGATGAGGCTGTTTTTGTATTGAGAATAGTCTGCCGCTTTCATATGGCCTCTGGATACACCATTGACAATCACCTCTGAACCCATATCGCTTTTTGGCTTTAACAAGATAGGATTCATGCGTACATCGGGCTTGATGCCGGCGGCCTCAGCCTGCGTCACTTGCGCCTGACTCATGAACAACCCCTCCGGTAAAATGTAACAATTGGAGGACATGTTCTGACTTTTAAAAGGCGCTACACGATGACCGTCCTGCCAAAATACCCTGCACAATCCCGCGCAAAGCAAACTTTTCCCTGCAGAGGACATGGTGCCCTGAATCATAATCGTTTTAGCCATAAAGTACTTCCTTTAGCACAGCAAACATCTCGAGGTTGTTGCTGACTTGCCACTACTCATGCAATCAAACCGTACAATTCCTTTAACACAGTAAGCAGCTTGAGGGTGTTACTGACCTCCCGCGATTCATGCAATCGAGCAGTACAATTCCTTTAAAGCATTAAGCAACTTAATGTTGTTCTCCCTCGTCTGAATGCCGATGCGAATAAAACGGCCGGAAAGACCGGTATAGTTGCCGCAATCTCGAACTAAGATGCCTTTTTCAAGCAGTGGGCGAAACAGCGGCCGCTCGCTTTTGAGCAAAATATAGTTGGCCTCCCCAGGAAACACCTTGAGCCCCAAGGCTTGCAGCTCATTGTGCATAAATGCACGTTCTTTTTTAATGTATTCGCGCGTTATTTCCGTCCAGTCCGTAGCGCTTAACGAGGCCAAACCCGCTACTTGGGCAGGACCCGAGACGCTCCAAGTAGCGCCAAAAGCCGCAATGGAATCTAATAGATCCTGATTAGCAGATAATAAATAACCCAAGCGCAAACCTGCCATAGCATACATTTTTGTAAAAGCACGCAGAATCAGCAAGTTTGGATAACTATTCATAGAGGAAATCATAGATTTGCCGAAAGTGAAATCAAGAAAACATTCATCCAACACTAAAAAGATGTCAAGCTTCTGACACTGGTTGGCAATCTTCTGTAACAAGTCAACTGAAATCAGCCTGCCCGTCGGGTTGTTTGGACTGCAAAGAAAAACAACACGTATATCCGGTGTGATGGCGTTTAGGATAGTATCGTCCACATCGAAATGATTGTCCTCTTTCAGCAAATGCTCTTTGACATGACCGCCATAAGCGTACACCCCGCGTTCATACTCAGAAAACGTGGGAGCCACGATCAGGGCTTTGGACGATCTAAAATGGGCGCAGATTCGATAGATTAAATCAGAAGCGCCATTACCAC
>JAAZJV010000283.1 GCA_012800135.1 Clostridiaceae bacterium
TAAGCGGCGAACCTGCGATGTACTCCATCAAGTGAAGAAGTTCAATCTCTTTGGCGTGCATATCGACGACAAGCCATGGTTGAGCGCCTAAGAGGTCGGCCAACTGCATCACACAGCCTAGGTTATGGAATCTTTTTTCTCTTATACCTGATGTGCTGCCTTCGGGAAGACACCACGACTCCGACAGATAACCTGATCGGCCGATGGGCACGCAGTCAAAACGAAGTACGTCCGCCTCAGGCAACGTTTCATTTTCGGTAACGAGTGAAGAAAGCGCGCCTCGGGCATCTTCACTGCGACCAAACCAAACGTTGTCCAGTTTGTAGCTGCCGCTGCCTGAAAATCCGAAATTGATCCATAATTCATCTTCCGGATGGAGTTTTTTCGGAAAAGCGAAGGTCTCTCTTTGATGCCTCCAGCCTCCCGACGGCACCGTAAACACTTTACCCTCGTTGATCAGCGGGCCTGAAAACCAAACCTCAAGCTCGCCATCCGCGTCATCGGATCGCGACACATCAAACTCCAAACGGAAGAGCGGCAAAACATTTCCCACAACCAATCGCGAAAGATCAATCCGCTGTGAGAGACGCGCCGAAAGATAAGAACGGTTAGGATTATTGACCGGCGTCTGAAAAACCGTCTGTCGAGCAATTGAGAAAAGGCGCTCTTTGCGCATGAATTCCGACGACGTATCGCTCCGCTCAGTCGGTGTTGCTTCATCATCGTCTTGTGATCCGCGTTCCTTGTCATCCGTCGGAACAGCGTATTCATTAAACGTTATCCCGAGAGAGCCGCCTGAATCATATCCTATTCGACCGTCATCGGCGTCCTCTGACGATGCCACCTCTGCTCCTCCTGAGATGCTCCATTCTCCTGCTCGCAGATCGCCTTCGCGAGCCGCCAAATCTTGGTTCTCCACATCCATACGGTATCCCGTGACTAGCGACAGCGCGATAAGGTCGTCCGGCTGCACTTCACCCGATGGCAAGGCAGGCTCAAACATGAATCGCGACGTCAACTCCGTCCTTGAAAGCTCGCCACCGGGATGGACAAGATAAATATCGCCCGACGGCAACAGTGACATTCGGCTGATCGGCTGATCCGAGAAAAGGGCGTAAGGCTGCCAAGTCATACCCTGGTCATTCGAAAAAAGAGTGTCTCCGTGTTCAGTCAGCACTACAATTTTCTCCGACGTCACAGAAAGAACACCGGAAAGATTGGGCAGTGTCCTCTTTCGCAAAGGAACATTCGAGTCCGGGTCATACGGCGTTATGCGGCGAAGTGCTCGCGGCAGACTGTCAGATCCTTCAGCACCCAAAAACTCAAAAAGACCGTTCGCGCGCCGGATTGCCATCTGGCCGGACGCGCCCGTAAAGAAAGCTAGATTACCGGACACATCTCCCGCCAACCAAGCGTTCTCCGAGGCCAATTCTGTTTCTTCCGTCCATTCAACACCGTTCATTGAAAAATAAACGCGCCCCTGATCGCCAAGAGCGTAGATAATATCGTCTTCTGTCACAACAAAAGCGGTTACCGCGTCATCCTGAATCGGCGTGTTGAGCGGACTCATATCCTGAAGGCGTCCGAACATCAACTCGCCCGGACCGCCCGACGCTAGAAAAAAACCGTTCGCCTCATTAGGGATGGGAACGTACGCTATGGCTTTAACAGCGGTTGACATTTCTAACGGAAGCAGTTGCCAGAAAATACCGTCCCGGGACGAAAAAAGGCGTCCCGACGCGTCGCCGGTCATGAGCCCTTCGGGACCTGCCGCGATGGCCGTCAAATCACTTAAGAAATCAAACGACAACGCCGTCGCGTCACCTCCGGAAGGAATCTTTAGTAAGGTACTGTTCGAACCGCACGCGTACGTATGGCCTTCCCAATAAGTGAAATCGGCAAGGGAAATACCGGTTATTTCCTCCGGGATCAAAACAGGAGTCTTGTCCATGATGCGCCCCGCTTCATAACTCGTAATCACCGCGTCATGAATTTCTTCCATTGAACTGAACGTCTCACGATAGATAGCAATGGAAGCGCCGACAAAGTGATTTTCAGTCAGCGAAATATCGGTGCGCGTCTCCGACACCTTAATATCAAAAGCGTTGGCGCTGCCGCTGTGCACCGCGTAATGAGCCTGGAACAATTGGGGTGAAAAAGAGCCGTTTGAGATCAGATTGTTGTCCGGAAGCCCCGTAAGATTGATACCCGTGCCCAGCACGGCATTTCGCCCGACCGATTGATCGCTAAGTTGCAACACCATGGCATTGCGCCGCGACGTCAGTCGATCTGTCGATCGCGATACGATCGCCACTGTCGCGACAAGAATAACCGCCAACACAATCGCTGTCACGATCAGGACTCTTCGGCGAAGACTGCCCGAAAGATGCCGAAAGAAACGGGACATAGCTTACCATCCCTTCGCTACAGGAGGCGCCGTACCCGGTTCCGACGCGCGTTTTTTCTTTTGAATCCGTCTCAGGAAGAATAGCGCTGCGATGCCGGGCAAAATAAAACCGATCATGACATAAAGAATGATCTGATCAGCCGTCTCTCCCGTATTAAAAAGCTGTGATAGAAAGCCAGATCCGATAAAATTGAATACCATGTGCATGAGTGCCGGAATCGCTATCTGTTCCGTAAGCTCATACGTGATCGAAATCACAAGTCCTGCGATCAGCACGTACGAGCTCTGGATAACATCTAAATGAAAGATCGCGAAAAGGAGTGCCGTCACAATGACCGCCACCGTTGATCCGAAAGCGCGCCGCATCTCACCTTGCACGATGCCGCGAAAGAGCAGCTCCTCTCCGATCGGTACGAGGATCGCGATGACAAGTATCCTGAACAACAAGGGAGATGTGGATATTTCAAATGAAGAAACGGCATTCAGATATGACTGAAACTTCTTCAGAAGCCACGGCCACGATTGGCTTATTTCCTGTATGCCGATCATCCAAAGTTGTGTCAACCCCATCGCCGCGAAAACGATAATGAGCGCAAGCAGTACCTGAATACCGCTGACGCGTTGAGTCAGCAAAATCGATGAACTGCGTCTTTTTCTAAAATAAAGGTAGGCAAGGTAGACAGGAATCACGATGAGCATCGTGTAAAAGGACGCGTAGTACGATACATCAGACTTAGCGATCAGTTCCGATATAGCGTCTCGCGATCGCAGATCACGCAGCAAATCGCCGTAGTTCATTCCATCCCGCACTGCATAATACTCACGCAAGTACGACGTGAATCGCAAAACAACCGTCACTGTAAGTATGGCGTAGTGCATGATCATGAACACCACGGGCGCAAGAAACGTCTCAACACTCGCGTGACGTTTCCTCATAGGCTTCATGTGCGGAGGGCATTGATCCTTATCGGCCGGATGCGGATAAGAATTGCCATAAGGTATTTCACCGGAAGCGCCTCCCGAAGGAGGCGCCGGATTATTGAAGCAACGATGTGGCATAGCGTTTGTAGAAGAAATCAAAAACGCGATTCAATTCTTTTCTGCTTTTAATAGAAGAAAATAATTGTTCGCCGCTTTCGTTTTTCCAAGTGCGCATCATGACGATCTCAGGCTTCTGGTTCAATCTTTGACCCGGCTGGTAATTGTACATCACAGAATACGCCTGTCCATCAAGGACAAACGAATCCAGAAAAGAGACGTAATATTCCCGGCCGCTTCGCTCGTCCATCAGCACAGCCAGTACGCTGTCATCCGAACGGGAATTATCGCGATCTAGACTCCCGGGTCTCGGTTTAGTCCTCGCCCTCATCCTCAAAAAGATCCTCGTCATCGTAGTCGTCGAGAAGATCGTTATACGCATCAAACACGCGGTCGTCTTCTTCGTCGTCGAGCGCGGTCAAGATCTCTTCACCGTCGTCCGACGTCGTCACTTTCATAAAAAACAAGCTCATTTCATCTTCGTCAGCATCTTCATCCGGATCAATGAGCACAACATATTCTTGATCATCCAACATGAAAGAATCGGCCATGAGAAAAGAGTATTCCTCGCCCGTCTCCGTGTCGGTCAAAACGACGACATCATCTTCGCCATCGAGCGTATCATCTAATTCTGTATCAGGCTCAAATACATTCTCCTTGTCGTCACAGCCGCTGCAATGTCCGCAGGAATCGTCACTCATGAAAAAGGTTCTGAAAAATGTCATGTTAGGTGTCCTCCTAAGATGTTTAATGCCGTTCGTAACGGCAACATTGCCGATTCGCGCTCCTTTCAAAAAAGTTCACTCTGTGACAGAGTAACTTCACACATAAAAGACCGCAACCCGGTGTCACCTCATGATACTATAATTGTCTTTAAAAAGATAACGTACAGAGCGAAATTGCTTAAGGTAAGCATTTGTTAATTCATCACGGCAAATCGTGCGATCACCGCTTTCGTCTGTTTTTTGCGTGAATCATTTTTGTTACGGAAGAATAAAACAATAAGATTTTCGCAACATGGAAAAGTGGTTCGCGCGACACTCCCGCCGATTTGTTTAGCGATACTATCTATTACCTGCGCTGAACATCAAGCCAGTCTTGCAGGAGGATTTCGGCGGCGATACGATCGACCAGCGCTTTGTCTTTCGGCTTTTGATCACGCTTTCGATCTCGGTCAGAGCGCCAAGGACGGTTGCGACGACCGCCCCCGGAAGTTTCGCGAACAACACGAGAGGCTAATATGGACGTATACCGCTCATCAAAGAGCTCAACTTGACATCCTGTGCTTTCACGCACCGCATCAGCAAACTTCTCGACCTGTGCTTCCATTTCTGAAAATCGACCGTCTGTACGCATAGGACAACCGATGATAACCGTGTCCGCATCTTGTTCTTCACAAAGTCGCGCGACTTCGGCCGCGGCGTCTTCCAAAGAATCGCTCGTCCGATCGATCGTTGTCAGACGACGCGCTAAGATACGCAACGGATCACTCACCGCGACACCGATACGCCGCTCGCCGTAATCAAGCCCAAGAACGCGTTTCACAGGATACAAAAAATTCAGAGCGCTCGTCGGTGTGCTCTACATCTAAAGACGACTCACGTAATCGCGGAGGATTACTTCCAGCAATTCATCGCGTTCCATGCGACGGATAATACCGCGTGCTCCATTGTAGCTCGTGATATATGTGGGATCTCCGGAAAGAAAATAGCCGACGAGCTGATTGATAGGATCGTAGCCTTTCTGCTCCAAGGCTTCCATTACTTCCGTCATGATCTGATTCGCATAGATCTTTTTTTCCGTTCCGATTTCGAACCGATTCGTATTTTCGTTAACCATGAGCACCTCCTGCATTATTTTACCACGATTGCGAATGCCTCTTTGCCTTCTGTCCCTACGATACGCATGCGAACAATATCGCCGGGATGAGGCATTTCGATATCACTTTCACCTTGGCTCCGTACCGATTGTCCGCGCACATAAATATATTCCGGCGTATAACCGCATGGCCTGCCTTCGCTATCGAAGTACTCGACGAGCACATCGCGCTCTTTCCCGATACGCGCCATGATCGCTTCACGCGCCAAACGCGACGCGAGTGTGCGAAGCCTTTCGGCGCGATCCTTCACAACATCGCGCGCAACATGACAACTCCATTTGCCCGCCGGTGTCCCCTGTCTTCTCGAATAAGGGAAGACGTGTAAGCGCAAAAACCGCACTTTTTCACAAAGTTTTACTGTCTCTTGAAAGTCGTCTTCTGTCTCCCCCGGAAATCCGACCATGATGTCGGCCGTGATTCCGGCATCCGGAAACGCATCGTAAAGCCTTTGACATACGTCGACGTAGTCCTGCTGTGTGCTTATGCGACCCATCTTCCGAA
>JAAZJV010000284.1 GCA_012800135.1 Clostridiaceae bacterium
CATGCCACGGAAAGTAGCCATCATGCTTTCAAAATCCGAGAGAGACTGCTCGTCATAGATTGCGGACTCTTCTTTGGCGCGATCAAAGCTCATGATGATAGACATGATCAGGTCAGCCATGGTAAAGTTGCTGCCATCGTGCCATTTTACGACATCAAAGAGATCGCCTCTGTAGGTGACGACGGCCTTAGCTTTCGCAGTCACTTCTTTGCCTGGATTCTTTTCAGCGGCCGTGATGAATTTTTGCTCTTTAGCATCCCAGTCAACCCATGCGTCATCGGGAACGACGATCTTATCGGCAAATTCCAGGTTCACCCAATCCAATGTCTTCTGAATCGTTGAGCCTGTCTGGACGGTGAGGTCGGCCTTTTCGGCAAAGAAAGGATGGACCAAACCGGTGTAAGGGTCATACGTAAAGGCATACGTAGCGGTCATGCGGGCTGCGCCCTGGTCAGACGTCGTATTCGACCCCTGAATGGGATTCCAAGGACCGGCAAATAGGAACGGTTGGGTCGCCCAGCGCATCGTGCCTCCCTCTTTGTCCGCGAAACGGAGAGTGTGGGGCGTGATTTGAGCAGACTCAATACCGGCGGCGAGATCGGTTGTCGCGACAACGCCTTTCCGGTAAGGAATGAACTGCTTGCTGTCAATGAGCATGACCTGGAAAGAATCTTGCAGACACAGTTCAAGCGCTTGAGCCATCCAGTCGCGGCGCTCTTCCATTGTTTTATATGCCTTGTCATATAGGCGGTCACCAAGATCCTGGAACACAGGATCGGACACATTTTCCTTGAATACCGGAATACCTTGCGCCGATGTGTTCAGATACATTTCCTGGAAAATATTGGACTGATCGCGGCTCAGAACTGATGCACCCCAGCCGCCCGTGTACATGTGCCACTCGCCTTCAGTCGGATCTCCCAAGTACCAGATCGCACTTAGGTCAGAACCTTTTCCTTCTTTGCGAATAACAGTGAAGCCGATTTCTTCCATCTGGTCGGAAATGTAGTTACCCATCGGTTTGCGGGCATCTTCCAGGCGAATCAGGAACGTAACTTCAAGAGGCTTGCCATCTTTCTCGAACTTGCCGTCTTTGAGTTCGTACCCTTCTTTCGTAATTTCCTCACGGATTATTTCCTTGGCTTTTTCGAAGTCGTAGGCATACTCCGCCTCAAGACGACGACATACGTCCGCCAAGTCTGCGTAATCTCCGAAGTTCGTCATAATCGGGAACCATTTCTCCAATGCGCCGCCTGCGAAGTACTCCTGATTGATGTAGTTACGGTCAACCAAGTAGTTGAAAGCTTCACGGATCTTACGGTTGCGGAATGGGTTATACTCCCCTGATTTGAACTCGGCCGGATTGAACTGAATAGTGTAGTAGGTGCCGTTCGCCGTGGCGTAATCAAGGCCTGCCTTCTGCAATTCAGCCAACTGATCCGTGCTGAATCCATTTACGTAGATGTCAATGTCGTCAGCATTCAACTGAGCGATGACAGCGGACCTATCCGCGACCGAGACGACAATCTCATCGAGCCAACCGCCCTTGCGGTCGGTCTTCGGTTTATCGTCAGCAGGTTGAGTCTCGACGGGCTCAGTCTCGGTGGGTTTAGTCTCGGTGGGTTCAGTCTTAGCCGGCGTGGGAGCGTCTGTCGCTTTCGGCGGCTCGGTGCCCCCGGTCGTTCCCGCGGGCTCCTTAGGTTGACAAGCTGCCAAAAGGCCAAGCAACATCGCCAGCACCATGACTACTGCCAGTAATTTTGCGTGCTTTTTCATTTTTTCTCCTCCATTTGCGCAGACTCGGCTCGGTGCCGTCTCTGCATAATTATCGTATAACGG
>JAAZJV010000045.1 GCA_012800135.1 Clostridiaceae bacterium
AAGAGGAAAAAATGAGGCTCGGGAACATGCTTGGCGAGATTTCCGTTTATGATTTGAGATTAAACACGAAGGAAGTGCACGACTATGCAAAGCGGTGTGAAATCAAGGCGTCAACACAAGAGCTCGACGAATTGGCGACCTTAAGTGAAGGCTGGTTTTCCATCATATACCTTAATTTTAAATCATATCAATTAAACGGAAGATGGCTTTCCAGCACAACCGATATTTTCAGCTTGATCAACGAAGTATTATTAGAACCTTTGAGTGAAGATGAAAGGGAGTTTTTAATCTTAATAGGAATATGTAACGAGTTCAGCAAAGAGCAAGCGGCTTATCTGTGGGCGGGAAGCGACAGGGATAGCGACAGTGAAGAACTCCTGAATTCTCTTTCCAAGAACAACGCTTTCATTACAAGAACCGATAACCTGTATCGCTTTCATCATATGCTTCAACAGTGTACGCGATACCATTTCTCGCAAAAACCGCTCGATTATCAGCAAAAGAGCTACACACGTTTAGGCGATTGGTTTATGAATGAGGAGAATTACATCCCCGCTTACTATTCCTACGCAAAGGCTGAAAACTTCGAAAGGATTTTATCCTGCCTTGAGAAAGACAGAGCAAAAAGCCTTAACTCTGAACATGCGAAGGATTTTTTCTCGTGGATAGGCAACTGTCCTGAAGAGATACTCTTGCAGAACCCTAATGCCTTGACGGCATGCATGGTAAAGATGTTTGCTTTCAACAATATTGCAGAACTGAAGCGCTTAAAATCGCTCCTTTTGAAATCGCTCGAAATGAATAAAACACTATCGAACGAAGAAAAGAACAATCTAATGGGTGATGCAGAGATCTCAGAGAGTTTTACCGCCTACAATAATATCTCCGCTATGAGTGCATATCATAGAAGGGCATGCACACTTCTCGGGAGAGCCACGTACAGCATAGATCAGAAGGGCGCGTGGACATTTTCAGCGCCCTCTATTTTAATGATGTACCACAGAGCTGTCGGTTTTGCCGATGCCGAGAACGAAGAGATGAAAGAATGCATGCCGTACTATTATCAAGTTTCGAATGGACATGGCAACGGTTCGGAGTATGTGTTTGCAGCAGAGCTCCATTATGAGCGCGGAGAATTTATTGACGCCGATATTTCAAACAAGGTGGCGATGTCGGCGGCCAAAAGAAAAAATCAATTCAGCGTTATGCTGACGAGCGAATTTTTGAATATGCGGTTGGAGCTTTTGCGCGGAGACTACGGCAAAGTCAAAAAGAGCATGCTGAGCTTTAGAGAGCTGCTTCGTAAGGAAAAGCAATACACATTGCTGAATACCCTGGATATCTGTCAGATGTTTATTGCTTCCTCGCTGAACCGCCCGCAGGACACACCCGGGTGGCTGTCGGAGGGCAGGCTCTCCGATACACTCATGATGTTTCCGGCCATCCCTATGCTTCATACTTATTACAATCAACTACTTCTGGCCAAAGGCGAGTATACTGCTCTTATTGCAAGAAAAGAAGAATGCCATAGGCTATACGGGATTTTCAGCAATGTACTATGCATCCTCTGGCTGCACATTCAGCTCGCTGCTGCCTTCGAAAAAATAGGCCGAGCGGAGGACGCGATAAACGAGCTGAAAATTGCTCTGAATTTGGCTATGCCTGACAATTTTCTTATGCCCTTTGCCGAAAACGAAGACTATATCTCAAAACAGCTCACTGAACTGAAAAGGGAAGAAGAATACTCGGATTATATCGACAGAATATTCGAGCTTTCAGGTCTGGTGCAGACAGGCAGGGTAAAAATTATCAGCAAACATTTTCAAAAGCATGCGGATTACGGACTTTCGGAAAGGGAGCTTGAAATTGCAAAACTTGCCGCTTTGCGAATGACTGTATCTGAGATTGCAAATAAGCTGCATCTTTCCGAGGGAACCGTCAGAAATCATCTATCACGCGTTTTCAGCAAGGTTGGTGTTTCCGGCACGAAGAAGAATAAAAGGCTTGAACTTGAAAAGTTATTCAAGGGAAGTGGAATTAACAACTGATGCGTTCAAATCGTCGGTAAAGCCGTGATTCACTGCTCTAAATAAGTAAAGTGAGTTTTGCGAATAATACTTCGGTGCTGAATATGTGTCGGAGTTTTTTTAATAACCCGTTCATGTTAATTGAGCTGACGCTCAAAACTTGCAAAAAAATATAAAAAGGTGACAGATGGTCACACTTCAAAAAAACGATTTCAGATTATAATTCAAATTACAATAAATACGAATATTTATAGGGAAGGAGCGTATACAGTCAGGCGAACGATCATGTATACGACATCAATATGAATATTATTAAAACAATAAATGGAGATACGATGGTTTTGTCAGTGGAGGGTCGTTTAGATACGACGACCGCTCCTATTCTGGAAACTGAACTGGCATCTTCTCTTGATCCCGTATCCAAATTGATACTTGATTTTGCAGAACTGGAATATTTGTCTAGTGCCGGCCTGCGCGTTCTGCTGGTTACTCAGAAAAAAATGAACGACAAAGGCAGCATGATTGTCCGCAACGTCAATGACTCAATCATGGAAGTCTTTGAGATCACAGGTTTTTTGAAAATTTTGACAGTCGAAAATGAAACAGAATGAGGTCTTTTCGGAATGCTTGAAGAGGTGACTCCGATGATTGGCTTTTCGGCATGCGGATGATCTCCGGTATGGTTGATTTGCACCGCCTGCCGGCGCTTATGTAATGCAGTCGTTTTTATTTGGGAGTAAGAGATGAAAAAAACACATCAGTGCGCGCGATACGCTGTTTTTGTATACCGATGGAGTCACAGAGGCCACGTCAGCCGACCTTGAACTGTACGGTGAAGAGCGTCTTCAAACCGTCCTGAACAGACTGTCCGGCAGGCAGCCGCAGGAGATTCTTGAAGGAGTGACGGCGGACCTTCAGTTGTTCGTCAAAAACTCACCGCAGGTTGACGATATTACGATGCTGGCACTAAAAATTATGCAAATCGAATCACGATCGCTGACGCTCACATCGTCGGACGAAAATACCGAGGAAGTGCGGACGTTTATTGACGGCACATTGGAAAAAATCGGTTGTTCGGAGAAGATCCGGACACAGTTTCTGATCGCTTCGGACGAGGTTTTATCCAATATTTTCTTGTACAGCAAAAGTAACAGTGTGACTTTGGAAATAAAAGCTGACGGCGGCGGAATCTCCCTGACGTTCTCCGATGATGGAATTCCTTTTGATCCGCTGTCAATAGAAGACCCGGATATTTCTCTTCCCATTGAGGAGCGCGACCCCGGCGGGCTTGGCATTTTCATCATAAAGAAACTAATGGATGAAGTATCTTATGAGTATCTGGATTATAGGAACACACTGATTATCCGCAAGAAGGTCTCCATTCATTAAAATCTCTTGAACCTGGTCCTCCCATCCCCAAAAATCTGCAAAAATTTTATAAATAGTGACAAAAGGTCACACTACAAAATAATTTTTCCATGCAAAAATGACATCAGTGGATAGAATCTGCTTTATTGCATGGAGGGTTTAAATATGCGGGGGGTTCCGATCTCAGAGGTCAAAGCACAGGAAAACGGTGTTTTGCTGGTGAGTTTCGACAGCGGCAATTCGATTACCTTGGATATGAAGCCGAGGTTTGGCTCTTATCGCTTCGGAGTGCTCTCCAATC